>NZ_BATC01000001.1 GCF_000466985.1 Brevundimonas abyssalis TAR-001 | reverse complement strand
CCAGTGCTTTGGGTGTTGCAGCGGATCAGGATCAGGTGACATCCGTCAGTCCTGAAGCTCCGGCGCCACGCTGGACAGGACTGGGTCCCCGCTTTCGCGGGGATGAGCGGATGTGAAATCCTGAGCAGTGGGACCCTAAACCGCCACCGCCGTCGTGCCCTTGATGAAGCCGCCGCCCAGCAGGCGGTCGGGATCGGCGGGGTCATAGAGGACGCAGGCCTGTCCCGGGGCCACGCCTTCCTCGCCCTCATGGAACACCACGGCCACCGCGCCGTCTTCCATGGCAAGGCGGGCGGGGGAGGGATCGCGGGTGGAGCGCACGCGGGCCAGCACGGCCGCGCCGTCGCGGGCCGCTTCCTCAATGGATGCCTGGTCGCCCAGCCAGTTGGTCTCCTCCAGCGTCAGGGACGCGGTCAGCAGCGCCTCGCGCGGGCCGACGATGACGCGGCGGGTTTCCGGCTCCAGCTTGACGACGAAGAGGGGCTCGCCCACCGCCACGTTCAGACCCCGGCGCTGGCCGATGGTGTAGTCGGTGATGCCGGAATGGGTCCCCAGCACGCGGCCGTCCATGTGCACGATCTCGCCGGCCTCGCGTCCCTGCGGCCGCAGCCGGTCGATCAGGGTGCGGTAATCGCCGGTGGGCACGAAACAGATGTCCTGGCTGTCCGGCTTGGCGGCGATCTTCAGGCCCAGTTCGGCGGCGACGCCGCGCACCTGGGGCTTCTCCAGATCGGCCAGGGGGAAGCGCAGATAGTCCAGCTGATCGGCCGTGGTGGCGAACAGGAAATAGGACTGGTCGCGGGAGTGATCGACGGCCTTGCGCATCTGGGCGCGATTGCCGACGGCGGCGCGGCGCACATAGTGCCCGGTGGCCATGGCCTCGGCGCCCAGATCCCGGGCCACGTCCAGCAGGTCGCGGAACTTCACCGTCTGATTGCAGCGGATGCAGGGCACCGGCGTCTGACCGCGCAGATAGCTGTCGGCGAACTGGTCGATGACCGCGTCGCGGAAGCGGCTTTCATAATCCAGCACATAATGGGGAATGCCGATCATCTCGGCCGCCAGCCGGGCGTCGTGGATGTCCTGACCGGCGCAGCAGGCGCCCTTTTTCTTCAGCGCCGCGCCGTGGTCGTAGAGCTGCAGGGTCACGCCCACCACGTCGTAGCCGGCCCTGGCCAGCAGGGCCGCCACCACGGTGGAGTCCACCCCGCCCGACATGGCCGCCACAACCCTTGCGCCCACGGGCAGGCCGACCGCCGCGCGCGCGGACTCGATCGCCGCGTCCATGTCAGTGCGCGCGATATCGGGGACAGGGCAGAGGGGCTCCATCAGGGTCATGGCCGCCATTTAGGGGTTAAAGACGGAGAATTCGAGCTGCGCCCAAAGGAAAGGGCCGCGCCCTTGCGGACGCGGCCCTGAAACCTTCGGAGAAACCCCGCGACTACTGGCGGTAATGCTGGATGCGCGTGGTGCGCAGGCCCTGCATGCCCCATTTGTCGATCGCCTTTTGCCAGGCGATGAATTCCTCGGCGGTCAGACGATAGCGCTCAAGGGCGTCCTCAAGCGAGAGCAGACCGCCGCGCACGGCGGCGACCACCTCCGCCTTGCGGCGGATGACCCAACGATCGGTGTTGGGCGGCGGCAGGTCAGCGAGGGTCAGCGGGGTGCCCGTCGGGCCCACCACATACCGTTCGCCGCGGTTATTTAGGCGCTGTTCTTTCAGCATGGGCTTGAGCCTCGTACGTCACCATCACGATCATGAGCATAGGCCGACGCCCTAAAAGGCCGCTTAAGCGCCTTGGTGAACGGAAAGATAAAATCCGCCGTTTCCCAAGGGATTCCACCCGGTTTGCTTAGGCAATGATTCATCGACTCTAACGATTACTTGCCCGCGTATCAGCGTTTGATCATCAGAAGCTCTTCCAGCATCTGGTCTGCGGTGGTGATGATTTTCGACGAGGCCGAGTAGGCGCGCTGGGTCGTGATCAGGCCGGTGAACTCGGTGGACAGGTCCACGGTCGAGGCCTCCAGCTGCGAAGCGCCGATGAAACCGGCCCCCCCTGAACCGGGGGCCTTGAGGTTATAGGTGCCGCTGGCCTGGCTGACGGAATAGGCGTTGCCGTTCACCGCAGTCAGATTGTCCGGGCTGGGGAAGGTGGCCAGGGTCACCTGGGCGATGCGCCGCATCACGCCGTTGTCGAAAATGGCGGTGACCGAGCCCTGGTCGTCGATCTGGATGTCCGTCAGGTTGCCGAAGGCGGTGCCGTTGGTCAGGGTCGCCTGCACCACCGAGGCGCTGTCGTACTGGGTCAGGCCGCCGGCCGAGGCGTTCAGATCGAAGGTCACGACCTGGTTATCGATGCCCAGCTCGTCGGCCCAGCGGAATTCTCCGGCGGCCGGTGCGCCGCTGTCCGAAGCGCCGAAGGACAGGCTGGCGTTCTCCGGATCATCGAACAGGGCGGCGGCGCCCAGGGCCTGCATGGCCGGCACATCCAGACGGCCGTCCTGGGTGAAGGCGACGATGCCCGAACGCAGCTGGCCGTTGTTCAGGCCGGCGCCGGTGACCACATCGCCCTCGGGGATGGCGCGGATTTCGGCGTACCACTGGTTGGGCGTGTCACTCTTGAGGAAGGACACCGCCAGGCTGCGCTGGCCGCCCTTGGAGTCCGACACCGGGATGGTCAACTCGAAGTCCGGCTTCACGCCGGTTCCCAGCTCAGGATCCCACATGGCCATGGAGTTGGTGGCGGGGTCATAGGCGTTGGGCCCCGCTGTCGTGACGGCCAGGGCTTCGGCGGACACCTCCTGGCTGGAGCGCAGGTTGGCGTTCAGCTGCACACGGGTGGTGGCCTCGGCGGTGCCGCCGACGGTGCCGACGTTGATGGAGCGCAGGCGGTTGAGGTCGGATGGATCGGCGTTGATGTTGCCGTCGCTGTCCACCGGCCAGCCCTGCAGATAGAGGCCCGCCGTGTTCTTGAGATAGCCCATCTCATCCACGCGGAAGGCGCCGGCGCGGGTGAACAGGCGGGTGTCGGCGGGCGTCAGCCCCTCGGCTCGCTCGGTGACCACGAAGAAGCCGGCGCCCGAAATGCCCAGGTCGGTCGATGAGCCGGTGCGTTGCAGCTGGCCCGCCTGGCTGATGAAGTTGCGGGTGTTGGCCATGACGCCGCCCGCAGAATAGCCGGCGCCCTGGTTCTGGGCGTTGACCATGGTCTGGAACTCGCCCTGGGAGCGCTTGTAGCCAATGGTGTTCACATTGGCGATGTTCTGGGAAATGGCGGACAGGGCGGCCGAGTTGGCGGCGAGGCCCGAAACGCCTGCGAGAAGCGCGCTGTTGATGCTCATGGTGGGACTCCTGGAACGAAAGTGTTCAGTGGGTTCAGTTGAAGGGGTTCAGGGCCGAGACGATGGAGGCCATCAGGCTCTCCTCGTCGTCGTCCGGCGGAAGTTGGGCCTGGGCCTGTTCCTCCAGGGCGATGACATGGGTCAGGGGCACGACCGAGCGGCCGATGGTCAGGAAGGGCTGGCCGTCGTACATCTCGACGCCGCTGACCCGCCCGCGGATCAGCACCTGTGAATCCACCGCCGTGCCGCCCGCCGAGGCGGCGCTCACGCGCAGTGTGTAGACGCCGCCCTGCTGGACCTGGCCGCCGCCTGCGGTCTGACCGTTCCAGGTGAAGTCGTGCACGCCCTCGGCGGTCTGGTCGGCCTGGCCGGTCCAGACCACGTCGCCGTTGCCGTTCAGGACCTCGACGGTCACATCGGCGGCGTCCGACGCCAGTTCGTAGCTCCAGGTGGCCGCGCCGTCCTGATACTTCACCGCCTCCCAGGCGGCGGTGGCCTCGCGGCCGATGTAGTTGGCCGCGCCCGTCATCGCCCCGCCGCCGTTCTGTTCCAGAAGGGCGGTCAGCAGGTCGTTGGTGAGCAGCTGCTGCTCCACCCCGGCCATCTGGGTCAGCTGGCCGGTGAACTCGTTTGAATCCAGCGGGGACAACGGGTCCTGATTCTTCAGCTGGGCGGTGAGCAGGAGAAGAAAGGTCTCGAAGTTCGAGGCCATCATCTGGCTGCCGGCGTTCATCCGGCTGCCAGCCTGGGCTGTGGAGATGACGTCAACCATGGGTCAGACTTTCATGTCGACGCCCTCGGGCGTCAGGCTTAGGGCGGTCCAGCGCGGGGGCGCGGAAATGGCGTCGGCGGTGTCGGCCAGGCGTCCTGCGCCGGTGAAGGCGCGATCGCGGCGGTCAAAGGGCTGGTCGCGTCGTCCGCCCTCACGCTCGGCGAACTCCAGCGAGGTGTCGGACATCTGGAAGCCGGCGGCTTCCAGCTGGCGGCGCAGTTCGTCGGCGCGGCCGCGCAGTTCGTTGGCGGCGGCCGGATTGTCGAAGGCCAGACGCGCGGTCAGCTGACCGTCGGAGTCGACTTCCATGCGCACATCGACCCGGCCCAGGTGTTCCGGCGTCAGCACCATGTCGAAGCGGGTGGACCGGGCCTCAAGCCGCCGCACGATCTGGGCGGACAGCATGGCGGTGGTCTCGACGCCCGCCCGCGACAAGGTGCTCGGCAGGTGCTCGCGGACGGAGGCGGCGCTCTGGTTGTCGAGGGTGCGAGCCGGCTCGGGTGCCGCTTCGCCGTCGGGCGCGCCGGATTCACGGCCATGTGGGCGGGTTCGACGCGGGCCTCCACCGGCGGGGTTCCGGGACGGGGCGGCGGGGGTGCGGCGACAGCGGCGTTGGTCTGGGCGGGTGCGGCGACGGAAGGACGGGACGCTTCCCCGGATTCCGTCGTGGCGAACAGGCTGGAGCGGCTCTCCCCGTCACGTCGCTCGCCGCGTCGGTCGGTCTGGGCCGGGTCGGGTCGAGGCGGCTGGACCAGCCGCTCGGCCTCGGGGGCGAGGGCGGTCGTGGCCGCCTGCTGGCCGAGCGCGCGCGCGGCCTCCGTCGCGGCGCGTGCGTCAGCGCTTGCAGCGGTTGTAGCGGTTCGGGTCGTTTCCGGCGCGGTTTCGGGCGTCGCAACGGCTGCTGACGGGTCGGGGACGGCGCCCGGCTGAGACGCGGGCGTGGTCTGCGCGGTCTGGTTGGTTTGAACGATCTGGGCGCCCTGTGGCGCAGCGACCTGGACCCCGGCGTTTGCTTCAGAGTGTCCCGGCGCGGCGGCCGTGGGCCGGCCGTTCGCCATCAAGGGTTCGCCCTCGGGGGAGAGAACCGGCGGGGGCGCCGGGTCCGCTTCAGGAGAGGTCGTCGCCGAGCCCGCCTGGGGGGAGGCTTCAAACGGGGTCGGAGTCGCTTCGACAGCCGACACGGATGAGTTGGTCGGGAGAGCCGGCGCGAGGGTCGGCGTCAAGGCTGCGGGAGGCGGCGCCGGGACCCCGAGCCCGGCCTGAACGACGACCTCCGCATCAAGTCCGGCGTCGTCTGCGTCTTCGATTCCGGTGCTGTCCGACGATGCCTCGTCGGACGCGACGAGGGGGGGCGACCCGTTGAAGCGGAACGGCGCCAGGGACATGCCGACACTGGCCGTCGTCGGAGCCGTCGCCGCCTCGCCCGTCCCTTCGCCCTGTGGCGCGATCATGGCCAGCAGGCCGGCGAAGGCGCCGTCGGCCTGGCCGTCAGGCTGACCGGGCGTGAACGCACCGGCGCCGTTCCCCGCAAGGGGGGCGTTCAGCATGGCGAACAGATCGAGCGCTGACATGGACCGGGCGGGCCTTGAGGCTTGGGGATGGGGTGGCGCGTGCTGCGCCCGGAATTTCACATCGATGTCCCAAGCAACGGCCGCGCCACATGGCCGTATTCCCGTCATCAGTCTGAAATCACGAAAGAAAACTGAAATTCGACGTGCGCGTTCAATCGGTCCGAGAGGCGCTTTTTGCCGTGCCGAGCGCCCTTTCTTGCCCGGCGCCGGGCAGAGCCGCCGACTGGCCCGCCCCTTGCGCCGTGATCAGCGCGGCCGACCGCCGTGAATTGAGAATGTCATGACGATCAATGACTTGAGCAAATATCGACTGGATGACGCCGGGCAAAAACCGCCCGGGCGCCAGCAGGCTTTGCCGGGTCGCGGTGCTGAAGGCGTACGCGGATGTCCCTGAACCTGATCATGAACACCGCCACCTCGGGCCTGATGACGGCCCAGGGTCAATTGCGGGTGGTTTCGGACAACGTCGCCAACGTCAATACGCCCGGTTACGTCCGCAAGGTGGCCGAGCAACGGGCCATGACCACCCAGGGCATGGGCGCCGGGGTCGAGATTGCGCGGGTGCGGCTGGCCACCGATCGTTTCCTTCAGGCCGCCAGTTTCAACGCGGGCGCCGAGGCCGCGCGCCAGGGCGTGCGCTACGAGTTGTTCGACCGCATCCAGAACCTGTTCGGCGACCCCAGCGGCGGGACGGACTTCTTCAGCCAGGTGGACGAGATGTTCTCGGCCTTCGCCGTGGCGGCGGAGGATCCCATCTCCTCGCCCCGCAGGCAGGAAGCCCTGTTCCGCGCCGAGGCCCTGTTCGACGAATCCGCCCGCATCCAGACCCAGATCCAGGCGGTGCGCGAGGACGCTGACGGCCGCATCCAGAGCGCGGTGGACGGCGCCAACCTGTTGCTTGAGCAGATCGAGGCCCTGAACATCGAGATCTCCCGCGCCTCGGTCACCGGCGCTGACGCCTCCGGGGCCGAAAGCGCCCAGGCCAAGCTGATCGGTGAACTGTCGGAGCTGATGGATGTCCGCGTCAGCGCCCGCACCCAGGGCGGAGTCAGCGTCCGCACCTCCGCCGGCGTGCTGCTGGCCGGGGACGGGTACGCCACCCTGGAGTATCAGCGCGCCGGATCGGTCAACAGCGAGAGCGCCTTTTCCGAAATCTGGGTGACCGAGCCCCGCGGCACCAAGCGGTCCCTGGCCGAGAACATCACCTCCGGCGAGATCAAAGGCCTGCTCGAACTGCGGAATGTGGACGCTCCGGCCGCCTCCGAACGGCTGGCCGAACTGGTCACGCGTGTGGCTGACGAGCTGAACCGCGCCCACAACGCCAACAGCGCCGTGCCCGCTCCCGCGACCCTCACCGGCCGCAATGTGGGCCAGTCGTTCGAGAACGCCGTCGCCGGCTTTTCCGGCACCACCAACATCGCCGTGGTCGATCCCGCCGGCGTGGTCCAGAACCAGGTCGAGATCGTCTTCTCGGGCGGGACCATGACCCTCAACGGGACCCCGGCGACCCCGGCCACCTTCCTGGCGGTGCTGAACGCCGAACTGGGCGGGGCCGCCACCGCCAGCTTCGCGGGCGGGGTGCTGAGTCTGGAGGCCGCGGGCGTAAACGGCCTGGTGGTGGCCGACGATCCCGCCGATCCCTCCAGCAAGACCGGGCGCGGCTTCTCGCACTTCTTCGGCCTCAACGATCTGGTCTCCACAGACCGGCCTGCGCTCTATGACACCGGCCTGACCACGACCTCGCCGCACGGCTTCACGGCGGGCGAGACGCTGAAGTTCCGCTTCACCGGCGACACCGGCGCGCGCCTGCGCGACATCGAGGTGACGATCCCGGCGGGCGGGACGGTGGATGACCTTCTGATCGCCCTGAACGATTCCAACACCGGGGTGGGTTATTTCGGCAGTTTCTCGCTGGACGCGTCCGGCGCGCTGAGCTTCATCTCGGCCCGCACGCCGGCGCCGCAGCTGTCGGTGCTGGAGGACCGCACGACCCAGGTTCCGTCGGGCGTCTCCCTGACCGAGCTGTTCGGCATCGGCGGGACGCGAGCCTCGCGGGCGGACGGCTTCTCGATCCGCGCCGACATCCGCCAGAGCCCCAGCCATCTTGCCCTGGCCCAACTGGACCTGAGCGCGGCGCCGGGAACCTCGGGCTTGTCTTCGGGCGACGGTCGCGGGGCCCTGCTGCTGGCGGACGCCGGCCAGAACGCCGCGGCGTTCCAGGCGGCGGGCGGCGCTTCTGGCGGACCCATCTCCATCTCGCGATACGCTTCCGAGATGGCGGGCGACATCGGCGCCAAGGCGTCCATCGCCAAGGCCCGTCAGGAAGCCGCCCAAGGCCTCTACAACGAGGCCACTGCCCGTCAGGTGGCGCAGGAGGGGGTGAATCTGGATGAGGAACTCGTGCTGCTGACCACCTACCAGCAGGCCTTCAACGCCTCGGCGCGCCTGATCCAGGCCGCCAACGACATGTATGACACCTTGATGGGGATGATGTGATGACCCGTGTCTCCACCTTCGGAAACTACCAGAGCGCCCTGCTCAATCTGATGTCGGCGCAGTCGCGTGGACTGGAAGCCCAGAAGCGCCTGTCCACCGAGAAGGTCGCCCATGACCTGACGGGCTATGGCCGGGGCGCCGAAACCCTGACGGCGCTGAAGTCAGCGAAGAGCCGCATCAACGGCTTCATCCAGACCGGCGAGGCCGTGGCCGCCCGCATGACCACCCAAGCGCTCGCTTTCGACAGGATCGCCGCCGGCGCCGACGGAGCCCGACAGGCCATCGCCGAGGCCATCGCGGCCGGACGCGCCGACGGCCTGATGCTGGAGATGCAGTCCTATTTCCAGACCGCCCAGGACGGGCTCAACGCCAAGCATCAGGGCCGCTATCTGTTTGCGGGCGCCGACACCCAGAATCAGCCGATCTCCATCGACACCCTGGCCGATCTGGCCGCCGCGCCGGACGTGGCCTCGGTCTTCGCCAATGACGAACTGGCGACGGTCTCCCGTCTGGACGAAAACGCCACTCTCCAGACCGGCTTCCTGGCGGATGACGTGGGAAGCGAGCTGTTCCAGATCTTCCGCGACATTCAGGAATACCACACCGGACCCAACGGTCCTCTCGATGGTCAGATCGATGACGTCACGCGCGACTTCCTGACGACCCAGCTGGGCCGGTTGCGAGACGCACACAACAACGTCACCGACACAGCGGCGCGCTCGGGCTCCATCCAGGCGCGGGTGGACTCCATCCTAGCGTCCCACAACAACCAGCAGGTGTCGCTGCAGGAGCTGATCGGCGACCGCACCGACGCGGACATGGCCCAGGCGGTGACCGATCTGCAGATGTCGCAGTTCTCGATCCAGGCCTCGGCCCAGGTCATCAGCCAGCTGCAGTCCACGTCGCTGCTGAACCTGCTTCGCTTCTAGGGCCGGATCGGGCCTAGGCGGCGAACACCCGCGCGCGGTCGGCGTCGATGGTCACCCGCACCTGATCCCCCACCGCCGGAACCCCGCCGTGCAGCCGGAGCCGCGCGGTCTGGCCGGCGGCGACCACCGTCACCTCATGAAAGCCGCCGCCGAAGGCGGTGGAGACGATCTCGGCCGGGGCGCCCTCCAGCCACAGGCGCAGACCCTCGGGCCGCACCATGACGGTCCCGGCGCCGTCGGGCAGACCGGGCGCGGGCAGATCCCCGAAGACGGTCTCGGCCACGCCGTTCGCAATGCGGGCGGGCAAGGCGTTCGCCTCGCCCAACAGGCGCGCCGCCGCCATGGAGGTGGGGTTCAGGTAGCAGTCGCCCGGATCGCCTGCCTGAAGGATGCGGCCTTCGCTCATCAGCACCAGATCGTCGGCCATGAGCAGGGCCTCCTCGGCGTCGTGGGTGACCACCAGCACGGCGGCGCCCGCGGCGCGCAGGGCCGCCATCAGGGTCTCGCGCACCTCGCTCTTGAGATGGCTGTCCAATCCCGAGAACGGCTCGTCCAGCAGCACGGCGGCGGGCTCGCGCGCGAGGGCACGGGCCAGGGCCACACGCTGCTGCTCGCCGCCCGACAGCATGTGCGGCCAGGCCTCGGCGCGGGCGGCCAGCCGGACCTTCTCCAGCAGGGCCAGGGCGCGCGCCTTGCGTTCCTTGCGCGGCAGATGCTTCAGGCCGAAGGCCACATTGTCCAGCACGCTCAGGTGGGGGAACAGGGCGTAGTCCTGGAACACCAGCCCCACGCCGCGCTGTTCGGGCGGCACATGGACGCCGGGTCCGGACAGCACGGCGTCGTCCGCCTCGATGCAGCCGTCGTCCACCGGCTCCAGGCCCGCCATCAGGCGCAGCAGGGTGGACTTGCCGCAGCCCGACGGACCCAGCAGGCAGGTGATCCGGCCGGGATGCAGATCCAGATCCGCCGCCGCCACCGCCGTCTTGGCGCCGTAACGCCGCGTGACGCCGCGCGCCGTGATGACGGGCCGGGTCAGCGTCTGCGGGGTTTTCACATGCATGTTCACGTCATGGCTCGGCTTCAGGCGTCGGCGCCGGGGCGGGAGGCGGCGACCTTCCGCGACAGCCATATCACCGCCGGCAGGGCGATGAGAACGATCATCAGGGACGGCCACCCCGCCTGCGACAGGCGCTCGTCCCGGGCGTAGTTGTCGGCCAACACCGCCAGGGTGTCGAAATTGAAGGGCCGCAGGATCAGGGTGGCGGGCAGTTCCTTCAGCACGTCGATGAAGACCACCAGGGCGGCGGTCAGCAGGGCGCCCCAGGCCACCGGGATCTGCACTGCGGCCGCGGCGCCCGCCTCGGTGCGGCCCAGACCGCGCGCGGCCCAGACCATGTTCGGCGTCACCTTGGAGAGGCCGGAGTCGATGGGCTCCAGCGCCGCCGCCATCAGCCGGGCGGCGTAGGCGTAGATCAGCAGCACCAGGCCCATGCCGAAGCCGGACGCCGCGCCGGGGAAGATGCGCCAGATCACCGCCGCCGGGGCCAGAAGGCCGATGGCCATGACCGCGCCCGGCGTCGCATAGCCCAGGCTGGCGACCCGCGCGGCCAGCGGCATGGTCCGCGCGCCCAGGGCCAGGGCGCCGGCCAGCAGGACGGTGACCACCGCCCCGATCCCGCCCATGCTCACGGTGTGCAGGGCGGCCCGTTGCAGGCGGGGCCACTCGGGCGTGATGTCCAGCGACGACCAGGCCAGCCATCCGGCGGGCAGCAACAGGCCGAAGGTCAGCAGCGCCAGGCAGAAGGCGGTCGCGCCCCACGCCTTGACCCCGCTCAGGGCCGTGGTGGGCAGGGGCCGCCAGCGGGCGTTGGGGCTCTCGAAGCCGCGTCCCTTGCGGCCCCAGCGCTCCAGCCACATCAGCAGCGCCGCCGCGCCCATCAGCGGCAGGGCGAACTGGGCCGCCGAGGCGGTGGAGCCATAGACCGACCAGGCCCGCACCACGCCGGTGGTCAGGGTCTGGACCGCCAGGAACTGCACGGCGCCGTAGTCGGCCAGGGTCTCCATCACCGCCAGCGCCATGCCCGCCGCCAGCGCCGGCCGGGCCAGCGGCAGGGCTACGCGCAGGAAGGCGCCGCGCGAGGTGGCGCCCAGGGTCCGCGCCGCCTCCAGCGCATGGACCGACTGGTTCACGAAGCCGCCCGGGTGGCCAGATAGACATAGGGGTAGAAGGCGCAGCTCAATACAAAGGCCGCGCCGTACAGGGTCCGCATCTCGAAGGGCAGGTCGAAGCCCAGGGCGGGCCGCATCCACATGCGCAGATCGCCCGCCACGTCGAACAGGTCGGCGTAGGCGTAGGCCACCGCGAAAGCGGGGGCGGCCAGTGGCAGGGCCAGGGCCCAGGCGAACAGGTTCCGGCCGGGAAACCGATGCATCACCACCAGCCAGGCGGCGATGGAGCCGCTCACCCCGGTCAGCACCGCCACCATCAGGGCCAGGGCCGCCGAGGTCAGGGCGTAGCGGGTCACGTCCCGGGCCGCGATGTCCGCCCCCCCGCCCGACAGGGCCGCCGCCACCACCCCGATCAGCGGCAGGATCGCCGTGATCGCGGCCAGCAGGGCCAGCACCCTCAGGGGGGTCAGGCGAAACGACGAAAGCCCGCCCCGTCGTGCGACCGGGCGGGCGTCCATGGTCTGCGGTGCAGGCAGGGGCTTATCGCCAGCCCGCTTCGCTCATCAGGCTCTGGGCCTGGGCCTGGTTCGGGCCGTAGCTCGAGACGGGCATCGGGTGGGCGTCAAAGTCCGCATAGGCGTCCACCGGCGCGGGCGCGGGCACGTTCGGGCTGGCCGGGAACTCGTTGTTGTACTGCGACACAAGCGTCTGGGACTCGGCCGAGGCGAGGAATTCCAGCAGGCGCACCGCGTTTTCGCGGTTCGGCGCATTGGCCGCCACCCCGCCGCCGGAGATGTTCACATGGCTGCCCTGGCCGTCCAGGCTGGGGAAGCCCAGCTTGACCGTCTCGGTGAGGGCGCGATCGCCCTCGTCGTCGCCCGAGGCCATGCGGATATAGTAGTAGCTGTTGGTCAGGGCGATGTCGCAGACCCCGGCCGCGACGGCGCGGATCTGATCGCGGTCGCCGCCTTCGGGTTGGCGCGCCATATTGGCCACGATGCCCTCGACCCAGTCGCGGGTCTTGTCCACGCCCCAGGCCTCGATCAGGGCGCCGACCAAAGACAGGTTGTAGACGTTATCGCCCGAACGGACGCACAGCCGACCCCGGAATCGCGGCGAGGCCAGCTCTTCATAGGTGTCGATCTCGTCGGGGCTGACGGTTTCGGAATTATAGGCCACCACGCGGGCGCGGCGGGAGAAGCCGAACCACTCGCCGCCCGAGGCGCGCAGGTTCTCGGGGATGGCCTCGTTCAGGGTTTCCGACTCGGCCGCCTGGAACAGGCCCGCGTTCTGTGCCCGCCACAGGGCGCCGGCGTCGGCGCTGACGAAGACGTCGGCGGGGCTGTTGGCGCCCTCGCTCTGCATGCGGGCGATCAGCTGGTCGGCGTTGCCCTCGATGCGGTTGACCCGGATGCCGGTCTCTTCGGTGAACCGTTCGTACAGCGCCAGGTCCGCGTCGTAGTGGCGGGCGGTGTAGAGGTTCACCTCGCCGGAGCCGCTCTCGGCGGCCTGATTATTCTGGCCGCAGGCGGCCAGGGCGGCGGCGCCGGCGACGGCGGCGATCAGGGACAGGCGAAGGCGCATGGGGGACTCCTAAAGGGCTGTGCAGGCGTCCTAGAGGCATTGCGAATAAATCGCAAGAAGCGTTCGGCGGCCTGTGCGGCTGTGACTGAACGGAAACAGACGCCGAAACGTTAGGCGTCCACGCAGCGACGCCATCTAGGCGATGCGCGGGGGCAGGATATGATGCGCGCATGAAGGCAGCGGAATTCCAGATCGATTCGGGCGGCAAGGGCGCCGTGCTGCGCCTGTCCGGGGACTGGACGACCACAGGCCTGCGCCGCCTGCCGCAGCGGCTGAACCGCGCCCTGGACGGCGTCACCGTGGACCGCGTCGACATCAGCGACATGGACGGCTTCGACACCGCCGGCGCCCTGGTGCTGGTGCAGGCTCTGGACGTTCCGGTCCCGGAGAAGACCTGGAAGAGCAACCCCGGAGCCGGCCGCATCTACGCCTTGGTGGAAAGGCTGGAACGCGGCACGGCCGAGACGCCGAAGCGTCCGGACGCCATCATCCGCACCTTCTCCAAGATCGGCCAGGGCGTTTATGACGTTCTGAGCGAGGCCATGCAGACCATGGCCTTTCTGGGCCGGCTGGTCCTGGCTCTGGGCAGCACCCTCAAGAATCCTGGCCGCATCCGCTGGGCCGCATGGGTCACCCATGTGGAACGTGCGGGGCTGGACGCCATCCCCATCGTCATCGCCACCAATTTCTTCATCGGCGCGGTGATCGCCTTCATCGGCGCGGACCTGCTGCAGCAGTTCGGGGCCAGGTGTTCGCGGTCGAGCTGATCGGCATCTCGGTCTTCCGCGAGTTCGCGGTGGTCATCACCGCCGTGCTGCTGGCCGGCCGCTCGTCCTCGTCCTTCGCCGCCGAGATCGGCTCCATGAAGATGAACCAGGAGATCGACGCCATGAAGGTGATGGGCGTGGATCCGTTCCAGGCCCTGGTGATCCCACGCCTGGCAGCCCTGCTGCTCATGCTGCCGCTGCTGACCTTCATCGCCGTGATCGCCGGCATGTTGGGGGGGATGCTGGTCACCTGGAGTCAGCTGAACCTGGGGCCCAATTTCTTCATCCTGCGCATTGAACAGAACGTGGGCGTCGAGCACCTGTGGGTGGGCCTGTCCAAGGCGCCGGTCTTCGCCATCGTCGTGGCGGCCATCGGTTGTCGTCAAGGCATGGCGGTGTCCGGGGATGTGGAGTCCCTCGGACGGCGCGTCACCGCAGCGGTGGTGCAGGCCATCTTCGCCATCATCTTCCTGGATGCGCTTTTCGCCCTGCTGTTCATGGAGATGGGCGTATGACCGGGCGTTCCGAATTCGTCATCGAGGTCGAGGGCCTGCTCACCGCCTTCGGCGACCGGGTCATCCATCAGGATCTGGACCTGACCCTAGAGCGCGGCGAGGTGCTGGGCGTGGTCGGTGGCTCGGGCAGCGGCAAGACCGTGTTGCTGAACACCGTACTCGGCCTGAAGACGGCGGACGGCGGCACGGTGCGCCTGTTCGGCAAGGACGTCTCCGAGATGACCAAGGAAGAGCATGCCGAGGCCGAGCGCCGGTCCGGCGTCCTGTTCCAGCAGGGCGCGCTGTTTTCAGCCCTGACAGTGATCGAGAATGTCTCATCGCCCCTGATCGAGCACACCAGGCTGTCGCGCGACACCATCCGCGAACTGGCCGAGCTGAAGATCGCCATGGTCGGTCTGGGGCCAGAAAGCCATCACCTGAAGCCGGCCGAACTGTCCGGAGGCATGAAGAAGCGCGCCGGCCTGGCCCGCGCCCTGGCCCTGGACCCGGAGCTGCTGTTCCTGGACGAGCCCACGGCGGGTCTGGACCCAATCGGGGCGGCGGCCTTCGACGAACTGATCCGCACGTTGTCGGATGACCTGCATCTCAGCATTTTCATGATCACCCACGACCTCGATAGCCTGTACGCGGTGTGCGACAATGTCGCCGTGCTGGCCGACAAAAAGGTGGTCGAGAAGGCCCCGGTCCAGGAGCTTGAGAAGTCAGACCATCCCTGGATCCAGGAATATTTCCTCGGCCCGCGCGGACGCGCCGCGGCCCGAGCGGCATGAGACCCGTCAGGAGGACGGATTAGGCATGGAAAGAGACGCACATTACGCCGCTGTCGGCATGGTCACGGTCGCGATCGTCGCGGCCCTGGCCGTGTTCGTCATCTGGCTGGCCCGTTTCCAGTTCGCCGAGGAGTACGACCTTTACGACATCGTCTTCTACGGTCCCGTGCGCGGGCTTCAGGAGGGCGGAGAGGTCCACTTCAACGGCATCCGCGTGGGCGAGGTGTCTGATCTGGCCCTCGACCCGGACCAGCCCGACCAGGTGGTGGCCCGCGTCCGCGTGGACGGCGGCACGCCCATCCGGGTCAGCTCCCGCGCCCAGCTGGAGCCCCAGGGCATCACCGGCCTGAACTATATCCAGGTCACGGCCGGGGAAGCTGAAAGCGCCCTGCTGAAGGCCCAGTACGATGACGATGTGGTGCCGGTGATCCAGAGCCAGCCCAGCCCCATCGCCGAGCTGCTGCAGGGCGGCGGCACCGTGCTGGCCGAGGCGGTGGACGCGCTGAACCGCATCAACCGGGTGCTGTCGGACGACAACATCCGCTCATTCTCCACCAGCCTGAGCAACATCGAGGAGGTCTCCACCGAACTGGAGGCCCGGCGCGGCATGCTGCGTGAGATGGAGGAGGCGCTGGCCGGCGCCAACCGCGCCATGGCCGAATACGAGGCCCTGGGCGCCAGCGCCCGCCAGCTGGTGGAGGGCGACGGCGCCCGCGCCATCGCCAGCATCGAGCGCGCCGCAGCCCAGGCCGAGGCGGCCATGAGCACCCTGAACGACACGACCGAGGGCCTGCAGGGGCCGGTCAACGACTTCGCCACCAACGGCCTGCCGCGCTTCGCCATCGCCATCCAGAGCCTGGAGGAGGCGGCGGACTCGCTGGAGCGCCTGGTGGATGAAGTGCGCTCCAGCCCGCGCGACTTCATCGGCCGCCCGGAATCCATCGAACTCGAGGTCGAACAATGAACCGAGCCCTCATCCTGAAACGTGTGGCCGTGATCGCGGCCGCCGCGGGTCTGACCGCCGGTTGCGCCCTGTTGTCCACGCCAGACCCGGTGCAGATGTACCGCTTCGGCGCGTCCGAGGCCGGGATGCAGGCGGCCCCGCCCGCGCCGACGGGCGCGCTTCGCCCTGTCTCAATGCGGCGGATCGAGTTCTCAGAGGCCGCGCGCGGCGACCGCATCCTGGCCATCACCGGGACCGAGGCCGCCTACCTCGGGGGCGCCCGCTGGGTCAGCCCGGCGGACCAGTTGTTCACCGAGGCCCTCCTCGGCGCCTTCTCGGACCAGAGCCGCAACACCCGCCTGATCGGGCCGCGCGAGTTCAGCCGCTCGGCCCTGTCACTGGACATCGACGTGCGGTCGTTCGAGGCGCGCTACGCCTACGAAGGGGCCGTGCCCGTGGCCCACATCGTGGCCCGCGCCCGCCTCCTGCAGTTCCCGGACCGGGAGGTGGTGGACGAGCGTCTGTTCAACGTGAGTGTTCCGGCGTCGGACAACCGCGTCTCGGCCATTGTCGCCGCCTTTGACGCGGCGAGCGCCGATGTCAGCGCCCAGATCGTCGACTGGACCGACGCGGCGGCGGCCAATACGCCTGTGCCTGAGAGCAACTAGGCGCCCAAGGCCTGCGGCGTCATGCGCTGAAGCAGCGCTCCGCCCTGGCCCACTGCGGCCAGGCGGCTTGAGACGTGGCCCAGGATATTGGCGGCGTAGACCTCGTAAAGGGCGATCTTGCCGTTCAGCCAGGCGGGATCGCCTTCGCCGGCATCCAGCCGGGCTTTGGCGGCCAGGGCCCCCTTGGCCAGCATCCAGCCGCCGATGACGTCCCCCATCAGACGCAGATAGGCGTCCGCCGCCGCCAGCACGTCCGCCGCGCCGTCCGCCTCGCCCTTGCGGTCGATCAGCCACAGGGTGGCGTCCTCCACCGCCGTGATCGCCGTGGAGAAGCGCTCGACGGGCTTGCCCTCGAACAACCCTGCCATGGCGGTCAGGGTTTCGAGCATGTCGGCGATCACGCGCGGGCGGCCTCGCCTCCGTCCATGGACAGCTTGCGGCCCACCAGATCCATGGCCTGGACGCCGTTGGTGCCTTCGTAGATCGGGGCGATGCGGGCGTCGCGGTAATGCTGGGCTGCGCCGGTCTCCTCGATGAAGCCCATGCCGCCGTGAACTTGAACGCCCATGGAGGCGACCTCGACCCCCATGTCGGTGGACCAGGCCTTGGCGATGGGGGTGAACAGATCCTCGCGCGCCTTCCACTTGCGGCGGTCTTCCTCGGTTTCTGCGTGGCGGGCCAGGTCGGCGGCGACGCCGGTGGACAGGCAGATGCCGCGGGCCGCCTCGATCCGGGCCTTCATGACCGAGAGCATGCGGCGCACGTCGGGATGGTCGAAGATCGGGGCGTTGTGCTCGCCGGTCCAGACGCTGCGGCCCTGACGGCGGTCCAGCGCATAGGCCAGGGCGGCCTGATAAGCCCGCTCGGCGATGCCGACGCCCTCGACCCCTACGGCCAGGCGCGCGGCGTTCATCATGGTGAACATATGCGACAGGCCCTGATTGGGTTCGCCCACCAGTTCGGCGGTGGCGCCCTCATAGCTCATGACGCAGGTGGGCGAGGCGTGGATGCCCAGCTTGTGCTCGACGCCCACGGGGCGGAAGGCGTTGCGCTCGCCCAGCGAGCCGTCGTCCTTGAGCAGGTATTTGGACGCCAGGAACAGGCTGATGCCCTTGGGACCGGCGGGGGCGTCGGGAAGGCGGGCCAGCACCAGGTGCACGATGTTGTCGGTGGCGTCGTGGTCGCCCCAGGTGATGAAGATCTTCTGGCCGTTCAGGGCGTAGGTCCCGTCGCCGTTCGGCGTGGCGGTGGCGGTCAGTGATCCCAGGTCGGTGCCCGCCTGGGGCTCGGTCAGCACCATGGCGCCGGTCCATTCGCCGGACACGAGTTTCGACAGCCAGGTGTCCTTCTGCGCGTCGGTCCCGTGCTCCTGCAGCGCCTCGATGGCCGCCAGCGAGAGCATGGGGCACAGGCCGAAGGCCATGTTGGCCGCGTGCACCGTCTCGAACGCCGCAAGCTCCAGCGCCTTGGGCAGGCCCTGGCCCCCATGGGCGGGATCGGCGGACAGGCCGGTCCAGCCGCCGGCCGCGAACTGGCGATAGGCGTCGGCGAAGCCGGGCGCGGCTGTGACCGAGCCCTCGGCGTAGACCGAGCCCTTCTGGTCGCCCACCCGGTTCAGGGGCGCGAGCACCTGCTCCGAAAACTGGCCCGCGGCGTCCAGCACCGCGCTCATCAGATCGGCGTCATAGTCGGGAAAGGCGCCGGTGGCGGCGACGTCGTCGATGCCGGCGATGGCCTCGAGGGCGAAGGCCAGATCACGAACGGGGGCGCGGAAGGTCATGGGTCGTTCCTGAAGCGGTGCGTTTTCTTTCGCTTCTGATTGAGGGATGCGGGGCGCATGCGCAAGATCACGCAGGGTCAAGCCGGCGAGGATGCATCGCGCATCTTGGCGAACGGCGCCGGTCGGGTCACTGTGGGCGTCACCATACAGGAGGGACGCCATGATCCAGACCCGCAGCCGTTATTCCGCCGTGTCCATGGCCCTGCACTGGGTCATCGCCGTTCTGGTGATCGGCCAGGTGCTGTTGATCTCGGCGGCGGATCAGGAAGGGCCCAATGCGGGCCTGTGGATGGCGACCCACAAGGCCAACGGCATGTCGATCCTGCTGCTGACGCTGTTCCGCCTCGGCTGGCGGGTGAAGCATCCGGCGATCCCCCTGCCCGAAGGGACTCCGCGCTGGCAGAAGCTGGCGGCGCGCACGACGCACATCCTGTTCTATGTGGTGCTGCTGGTGATGCCCCTGACCGGATGGCTGGCGTCCTCGGCGGCGGGTCGGGCGCTGGAGTGGTACGGCCTGTTCAACTGGCCCCTGCTGCCTGTCGGCGGCGGACGCGAGACGGCCGGGCTGATGATGGCGATCCACGAAGCGGTGGTGAAGTCGCTGTACATCCTCATCGCCCTGCACGTGGCCGGTGCGCTGAAGCACTACTTCATCGACAAGGACAATGTGCTGCAGCGCATGCTGCCCTTCCTGCGCCAGAGGGCGTAAGCTGAGGGGCATGACGCCCGAGGCCGAGATCCAGCACGCCGCCGTCGCCCTCAAGCGGGGCGAACTGGTGATTTTGCCGACAGAGACGGTCTATGGGCTGGCCGCCGACGCGGCCAACGGCGAGGCGGTGGCGCGCATCTTCGAGGCCAAGGGTCGGCCGCGCTTCAATCCCCTGATCGCCCATGTGGCCGACGCGGCGCAGGCCGAGCGGATCGCGGTGCTGGATGACCGGGCGCGGCGCCTCGCCGACGCCTTCTGGCCGGGGCCGTTGACCCTCGTGGCGCCGGTGCGGGACCGGGCTGCGGTCTGTGATCTGGCGCGGGCGGGTCTGGACACGGTGGCGGTGCGCGTGCCCGGCCACACCCGGGCGCGGGCGGTGATCGCAGCCTTCGGCGGCGCGGTGGTGGCGCCGTCCGCCAACCGCTCGGGACGGCCCAGCCCCACCACCTTCGATGACGCGGTCGAGGAGACGGGCGCCCATGCGGGCGCGGCCCTGGACGGCGGCCCCTGTGCGGTAGGTGTGGAGAGCACGGTTGTGGCGGTGATGGACGGCGCGCTCCGTTTGCTGCGCCCCGGCTCGGTGACGCGCGACGAGATCGAGGCCGTGGCCGGCCCCCTGTCTGAGGGCGGCGGAGAGGGGCATCGCTCGCCCGGACGGCTGGCCCTGCACTATGCGCCGGATGCGCCGGTGCGGCTGAATGCGGATCGGGCCGAGGCGGGCGAAATCCTGCTGGGCTTCGGCCCGGTGGGGCAGGGACGCTGGAGCCTGTCCGAGGCAGGCGATCTGCGCGAGACCGCCGCCAATCTGTTCCGCATGCTGCGCGAGGCCGACCGCGAGAAGCCCCGCGCCATCGCGGTGGCGCCCATTCCCGCGCACGGTCTGGGCGAGGCGGTCAACGATCGATTGAAGAGGGCGGCGGGTTTCGTGGGCTAGGCCCACAGTCCGCTGGGCCTGAGGCTGCATCGAACAGCTGATGGCGTTCTTCTTCAATCCCTCGGCAACAACCCGATCGTCCATGAGTTCAGGCGTGGGATTATCGATCTGAGGTTTCTGATGACGAGCGCCACCAACAAGCGGGATCTACGAACGGGGCGGTCGGTATGGGTCGACAGTCCAGGACTGGGCGTGCCCACAAGGCCTCTCAGGGCGGCGTTGTCGGTGGACGTAGCTGTGGTTGGGGCCGGGATCAGCGGGGCGTTCACGGCGCGTGAACTGGCCAGGGATCATTCGGTGGCCGTGCTGGACCGACGCGCGCCCCTGATGGGATCGACCATGGCGTCGACCGCTCTGTTGCAGTGGGAGATTGACCTGCCCTTGACGGCCTTGGGCGGCCGCATCGGGATAGCGAAGGCCCGGCGTGCCTATGCGCGGTCATGGTCGGCGGTCCAGGCGCTGAAACGGATTGTCGAGGACGATCGAATCCCCTGCGGATTGGCGGAGCGCCGCTCGCTCTATCTGGCTGGGGACGAATACGGTCATCGGGCGCTGAAGACCGAGGCCGAGGCGCGAGCGGCAATGGATCTGCCGTCGGAGTATTTGGACGGGCCTGCCTGCGGGAAGGGTTCGGCATAGATCGCACCGGGGCGATCCTGTCGCAGGGCTCCGCCAGCGCCGATCCGGCCCGTTTGGCGGCGGGCTTGCTGCGGCGCGCGGCGGCCGACGGGGCGAGGATCTTCGCCCCCGTGGAGGTGACGGAGGTGCTGTCCGATCCCGACGGCGTGACCCTCGCCACTGACACCGGTCACGCGGTGCGGGCCCGTCACGTGGTGTTCTGCTGCGGTTATGAGTTCCCGAAGGGCGTGCCCACGCCGGGCGGCAAGGTGATCTCCACCTGGGCTCTGGCGTCGAAGCAGAGGGCGCGGTGTCCGGCATGGCTCCGGGACACCCTCGTGTGGGAGGCGTCCGATCCGTATCTTTATGTACGCATGGCCCGGGACGGACGCCTGATCGCGGGGGGCGAGGACGAGGAAGGGCCGGACAATCACGACGACCCGGACAAGGTGCGGCGCAAATGCGAACGCATCGCCCGAAAGCTGCACGACCTTTTGCCAGGCGTGGAATTCGATATCGACTACGCTTGGGGCGGGGCCTTCGGGGAAAGCGCCACCGGCCTGCCCTTGATCGGACCTGCGCCCGGCATGCCGCATACCCACGTGGTCATGGGTTTCGGCGGCAACGGCATCACCTATTCCGTCATCGCCTCGCAGGTGGTGGCCGCGGCGGTGCGGGGAGGATCGGATCCCGACGCGGATCTCTACGCCTTGACCTGATGGCTCGCGAGCTTCACCTGCGAACCATGAACACTCGCGTGAAGATCTGCGGCCTGACGACGCCAGAGACCCTGCGGGCGGCGGTGGACGCCGGTGCGGACTTCGTGGGGCTGGTGGCCTATCCGCGCAGTCCGCGCGCGGTGTCGCCCTTGCGGGCGGCGGCGCTTCTGGAAGAGGCGGGCATGGCGCGCGAACGACCCGTGAAGGTGGTGGTCGTCACCGTTAATCCGGACGACGCCCTGCTGAAGGGCATCGCCGACTGGATCGCGCCGAATTTCATCCAGCTGCATGGATCGGAGACGCCCGAGCGGGCCCAGCAGGTGCGGGCCATCACCGGCGCCGGGATCATCAAATGCATTCCGGTGTCCGGCCCGGCCGATCTGGAGGCGGCCTCCGTCTGGAGCGAGGCGGCGGACCATCTGATGTTCGACGCGCGCACGCCGGAGGGCTCCAGCTTGCCCGGCGGCATGGGCCTGTCGTTCGACTGGACGATGCTGAAAGGGCGCGCGTTCGCCCGGCCGTGGTTCCTGGCGGGCGGTCTGAACCCGGACAATGTGGCGCAGGCTCTGGGCGCATCCGGCGCGCCCATGGTCGACGTATCTTCTGGCGTGGAAAGCGCGCCCGGTGTTAAGGAACCCGCCCTGATCGCGGCCTTCGTGGAGGCCGTGCGCGCAACCTCCCCACGTTGACGCTGGTGGCCCTGATGAATGCTCCTCTCTCGAACGCCCCCCTGACGAACGCTTACGCATGGCCCGACGACAAGGGCCGCTTCGGTCCCTACGGCGGGCAGTTCGTGGCCGAGACCCTGATGCCGCTGATCCACGAGCTGGACGCCGCCTATACGGCGACTAAGGCCGATCCCACATTCCAGGCGGAGCTGGACGGGTTCCTGACCCACTATGTGGGCCGGGCCAGCCCCCTGTATTTCGCCGAGCGGCTAACCGACCATTTCGGCGGGGCCCGGGTCTGGCTGAAGCGCGAGGACCTGAATCACACCGGCGCGCACAAGATCAACAACTGCATGGGCCAGATCCTGCTGGCCCGACGCATGGGCAAGACCCGCATCATCGCCGAGACCGGCGCGGGCCAGCACGGGGTCGCCTCGGCCACCGTGTGCGCACGCTTCGGCCTGCCCTGCACGGTCTATATGGGCGCGGTGGACGTGGAGCGGCAGCAGCCCAACGTGTTCCGCATGAAGCTGATGGGGGCCGAGGTCACGCCGGTGACGGCGGGCGCGGCGACCCTGAAGGACGCCATGAACGAGGCCATGCGCGACTGGGTGACCAACGTCGAGGACACCTATTACATCATCGGGACGGCGGCGGGGCCGCACCCCTATCCGGCCATGGTGCGCGATTTCCAGAGCGTGATCGGGCGCGAGATCAAGGTCCAGTCCATGGACCAGATCGGCCGTCTGCCCGACGCCGTGGTGGCCTGCATCGGCGGGGGCTCCAACGCCATCGGCGCGTTCCATCCGTTCGTCGATGACGAGGGCGTGCGCCTGATCGGGGTCGAGGCCGCGGGCCACGGCCTGGACACGCCGGACCACGCCGCCAGCCTGAAGGGCGGACGCCCCGGGGTGCTGCACGGCAACCGCACCTATCTGCTGCAGGACCCGGACGGCCAGATCGTCGAGGGGCACTCCATCTCGGCAGGGTTGGACTATCCCGGCATCGGACCCGAGCATGCCTGGCTGCACGATATCGGGCGGGCCGAGTATCTATCGGCCACCGATGAGGAGGCGCTGGAGGCGTTCCAGCTGTGCTCCAAGCTGGAAGGCATCATCCCTGCGCTGGAACCTTCGCACGCACTGGCCCGGGTCGCCGAAGTGGCGAAGGCGGTTGGCAAGGACGGCGATATCGTGTTGCTGATGTCGGGAAGGGGCGACAAGGACATCTTCACCGTCGCCAAGCACCTGGGAGTGAATCTGTAATGCGTCTGGCCCTGATCGCTGGTATGGCGGCCCTCGTCGCCCTGCCTGCCCACGCCCGCCAGGATGCGGCCGTCGGCGACGAGACCATCAGTCTGATCCTGCCGGTGGTCGAGGGCGCCCGCGCCGCTCCGGATTGCGGCGGCCTGTACGGCCTGGCCGGCCGGGCCCAGTGCATGACCGCGCCTCTGACCGAGATCGGAGCGCTGGCGGAGCTGTATGTCGGGGCTCTGTCCCAGACCGGCTGGCGCACCTCGGGAGGCGGGCCGAACCAGGTTCTGTTCCAGCGCGTGCGCTCGAGCGGCGGCTGCGACATCCTGGAGATGATCACCTTCTACGATGTGGAGCTGGCGGAGGAGGCCTTGGCCACGGCGCCGGGTTATCTGGGCTTCGCGCTTCACACGGGCGGCGACTGCCTGCCGATTCCGGCCGAGGGCGAGACGCCTCCGCAATGACCACCGCGCGTATCGACGCCCGTTTCGCGGCGCTGAAGACCGAGGGCCGGGCCGGGTTCGTGGCCTATGTGATGGCGGGTGATCCCACGCGGGATCAGGCGCTGGAGATTCTGCGCGGCCTGCCCGGCGCGGGCGCGGACATCATCGAACTGGGCTTTCCGTTTTCCGATCCCATGGCTGAGGGACCGCCGATCCAGCGCGCGGCGCAGCGGGGCCTGAAGGCCGGGCTGACGCTTCAGGGCACGCTGGATCTGGCGGCGGACTTCCGCAAGGGCGACGACGCCACCCCGGTGATCCTGATGGGCTATCTGAACCCCATCGAGAGCATGGGCCATGAGGCCTTCGCCCGCGCCGCCAATGCGGCGGGCATCGACGGCCTGATCGTGGTGGACTGCCCGCCCGAGGAAGCCGGTCCCCTGACCGACGCCCTGGACGCCGAAGGCCTGTCGCTGATCCGCCTGGCCACGCCGACGTCCGACGACGAACGGCTGAAGATCGTGGTCTCGCGCACCTCGGGTTTTGTCTATTACGTTTCGGTGGCGGGCGTGACCGGGGTGAAGGAGGCGCAGACCGCTTCCGTGGCCCCGGCGGTGGAGCGAGTGCGCAAGGCCTCGGGCCTGCCCGTGGCCGTGGGCTTCGGGGTCAAGACGCCCGAGCGCGCCGCCGAGATCGCCAGGGTAGCCGATGCTGTGGTGGCCGGGTCGGTGCTGGTGGACGAGGTGGCCGCCGCGCTGGACGCGAACGAACCGACTGCGTCGCGCGTTCTGGCCAAGGTGAAGGCGCTGTCGGACGCGGTCCGGGGTGCGCGCGTCGCGGAAACCGTCTAAAGGCCCCCGCATGATCGACAAGACCAATCCCCCTCGCCAAGGCTGGCTGTCCCGTTTCGCGCCGGGCGTACGCAAGATCGTGGGCCGCCGCGACACCCCTGACAATCTGTGGGTCAAGGATCCCGATTCCGGCGAGATGCTGTATCGCCCGGACCTGGAGACGGCGCTGTGGGTCACGCCCTCGGGCCGGCACATGCGCATCGGGGCCGAGGCGCGCCTGCGCTACACCTTCGACGACGGCGCCTGGGAAACGATCGACACCCCGGACGTGCCTGAGGATCCGCTGAAATTCTCGGACGGCAAGCCGTACCGCGAACGGTTGAACGCCGCGCGCAAGAAAGCCGGGGCCAAGGACGCCATGGCCATCGGCTTCGGCGAGATCGACGGGACCCCCGCCGTGGTCATCGTGCAGGACTTCGCCTTCATGGGCGGGTCGCTGGGCATGGCGGCGGGTGAGGCCTTCATCGCCGCGGCGCGCGAAGCCGTGAAGCGCGGCTGCCCCATGGTCTGTTTCACCGCCGCGGGCGGGGCGCGCATGCAGGAAGGCGCGCTGAGCCTGATGCAGATGGCGCGCACCACCCTGGCGATCCAGGAGCTGAAGGCCGCGCAACTGCCCTATGCGGTGGTGCTGACCGATCCGACCACGGGCGGGGTGACGGCGTCCTACGCCATGCTTGGCGACGTGCATCTGGCCGAGCCGGGGGCCCTGATCGGTTTCGCCGGACCGCGCGTGATCGAGACCACCATCCGCGAGAAGCTGCCCCCAGGCTTCCAGCGCTCCGAATATCTGCAGGAAAAGGGCATGGTGGACCGGGTGGTCAAACGCGCCGACCTGCCAAAGGAGTTGGGCGCCATCCTGTCGATGCTGATGGGCGGACGGCGGCGCGCGGCGTAAAAGCCCGGCCCATGGATCCCATTTCCCGACGCCTTCTCGAGCGACTGCCCCAGAAGATCGACCTGTCGCTGGACCGCATGAGGGCCCTGTGCGCAGCGCTGTGCGATCCGCAGGATCGGCTGCCAGCCGTGGTGCATGTGGCCGGGACCAACGGCAAGGGATCGACCGTGGCCTTCCTGCGCGCCATGGCCGAGGCGGCGGGGCTGAGGGTCCATGTCTACACCTCGCCCCACCTGGTGCGGTTCAATGAGCGCATCCGGCTGGCGGGCGACCTGATCGAAACCGATGCGCTGAATGCCCTTCTGGACCGGGTGGAGGCACGGGCGTGCCCGTGACGGTGTTCGAGGCGACCACGGCGGCGGCGCTTCTGGCCATGGCCGAGACCCCCGCCGATCTGACCCTGATCGAGGTGGGGCTGGGCGGGCGGCTGGACGCCACCAATGTGATTGATCGGCCGCTGGTCAGCGTCATCGCCCCGGTGGATCTGGACCACGCCGAGTTTCTGGGGACCGACCGGGCCGTGATCGCAGGCGAGAAGGCGGGCATCCTCAAGCCCGGCGTCCCCGCCGTCATCGCCCGACAGGCCGAGGACGCCATGGCCGTGATCGAGGCCGAGGCCGCCCGGGTGGGCGCGCGCCTGACGGTCATGGGCCGAGACTTCGACGCCTGGCCCGAGCGGGGCGCCATGGCCTGGCAGGGCGAGGACCGGTTGCTGGACCTGCCCGCCCCGGCCCTTTACGGCGCGCACCAGATCGACAATGCAGCGCTGGCCGTCGCCGTGGCGCTGGAGCTGGATCTGCCCGAAGCCGCCATCGTGCGGGGCGTGGAGACAGCCCAATGGCCCGCCCGCATGCAGCGGCTGACTGAGGGGCGGTACGCCGAAGTCGCGCGCGAAGCTGACGCCGAGCTGTGGCTGGACGGGGGGCACAATCCCCATGCCGCCGCCGCCCTCGCCGACGCGCTGTCGCGCATGCAGGCCCGCGCGCCCCGGCCGCTGGCTCTGATCTGCGGCATGCTGGCCAACAAGGACGCGGGCGGCTTCTTCGAAGCGCTGGGCGACACCGGCGCCCATGTCTTCACCGTGCCGTTCGAGGGTGCGGCGGCCGATCCCGCCGCCCTGGCCGCCGTAGCCCACGGGCACGGCCTGGGCGCGACCCCCTGCGAGGGGCTGGACGCGGCGCTGGATCGGGCCGTGCGCTTCGGGGCCGGCCGTGTGGTGATCTGCGGATCACTGTATCTGGCCGGCGAGGTGTTGGGCGCCGACGACATCACCTGGCCGCGCTGAAGGAGCTTTCATGAGCCGCATCGCCATCCTGACCCCCGCGCCGAACGATCCGTCCTATGCGGGCCGCTGGCGCGCGGTGTTCGACCGTCTGGCGCCGTCCCTGCGGGAGGCGGGCCTGGAGCCGGTTCCGACGGCGTGGACCGAGCATGAGCGGGATGCGGCGGCTCTGGCCGGGTTTGATCTGGTGCTGCCGCTGATCGCCTGGGGCTATCACCGGGATCACCCACGCTGGCTGGCGGCGTGCGAGACCTGGCGCGCGGCGGGGGTTCCCGTGGCCAATCCCGCCGGGGTGCTGATCTGGAACTCGGACAAGCGGTATCTGGGGCGGTTGGCCGAGGCCGGGGCGCCCATCGTGCCGACCGTCTACGCCGAGGGCGTGACCCAGGATCACATTGAGGCCGCCTTCGCCGACTTCGACGCCGAGGCCCTGATCGTGAAGCCTGCGGTGTCAGGCGGGGCCTACCGCACCACCCGCCTGCGCCGGGGCGAGACCCTGACCGAGACGCCCCACGGCACGGCCATGATCCAGCCCTATCTGACGGGACTGGAGACCGAGGGCGAATTGTCGCTGCTGTTCTTCGGCGGCCGCTTCAGCCACGCCATCCGCAAGGTGCCGGCGGCGGGCGACTTCCGCAGCCAGCCGGACTTCGGCGGCCATGTGACGGCCGTCACCCCGCCGGACGCCGCCCTGGCCGTGGCCGAACGGGTGCTGTCCATCATCGGTGAGGATCTGCTGTACGCCCGCATCGATCTGGTGCCCGGGCCGGACGGGTCGCCCGTGCTGATCGAGGCCGAACTGATCGAGCCCGACTTCTACCTGGGGTTCGATCCCGAGCGCGGCGCGGGCTTCGCGCGGGCGGTGTGCGCGCGGCTGACCCCCTGAGCGGGTTCAGCCCGGGACGAGCGAAAAACTGATCCCGTCAGGCGCGCCTGGGCGCGTTCGGCGAGATGCTCCGGGGCTGCCTAGACGTCTTCGCCGAGGGGCGTGTCGGCGGCCTTGCGGCGCGGGGCGCGACGGCGCGGGGCCGGCTTGTCCTCGGCCGAAGTCTCGGAGGCCGAGTCGCCCGCAGGCTGCGGCGTGGCGCGGGTCAGGAAGCCCGGCAGGCTGGATTCGATTTCGGACGAACCCTCGTTCTCGTCCCCGCCGCTGCGCGGACGACGCGCACGGCGCGGGCGATCCTGCGGCTCGGAGGTGTCGCCGCCCGAGGCGGGTGTCTCCTGGCTGGAGGCCGCATTCTCGTCGCGGGCCTGGTCGGCCTGGGCGGCGCCGCCTTCGGATTCGTCACGCTCATACGGACCGCGGCGGCCGTCGCGACGGCGCTCCCAGCGCTCACGGCGGGTTTCCCGGCGACCGTTCGCGTCACCGTCGCTGTCAGCCTGATTCTGGGCGGCGTCCTGCCCTTGATTCGGCTGCTGCGGGGCCTGCTGGGCGTTCTGCTGCGGCTGAGCCTGGCGGTCGGCGGCCTGCTGGGCGGCGGCGAAAGCCGCGGCCTGGGCGCCGGATTCATCCTCGAAGTCGATGTCGAACCCTTGGCCGATCTGCTCTCGCTGGGCGATCTCCTGGAAGGAGCGCTGAGGCTGAAGCGCGCGCAGGACGCGGAAATAGTGCTCGGCGTGCTGGAGATAGTTCTCCGCCAGCACCCGGTCGCTGGACGAGGACGCGTCGCGGGCGAGTTGCTGATACCGCTCATAGACGGTCTGGGCGTTGCCGCGCACCTTGATGTTCTCGGGCCCTTGCGAGTCCCAGGAACGGTTCGGGTTGGCGCTGTTGCCCTGATTGCCGCCGGGCTTTCTGTTGCGCCCGCGTTGGCGCTTCATGCCCTTGAAATCTCTCATAGACGTTACCGTGCTTGGGGCGAGTCGCCGCCTGGGGCGGTGGGACGTTCGCCGGAAATGGGTCTGATCCTGCCGGCCGGGGCCGATCCCCGGCGTCCGATGCTCGGAAAACCGTTCGCCGCCCTTCGTGTCACGACGCGCGGGAAAACCCGTGAGCCGTCACGAAATCCAGTCGTCAATCGTCGGGCCGGTCCCGAAGCGATGCGGATTGGTGGGAGACAAACCAAGACTTAGCGCGCGCCGCGCCGCTTTCCAAGAGGCTTTCGCGCAAAAGCGGTCAGTTCAGCGCCGTGCCCTCGTGCGGGTCCGGCCCGTTGGTGATGACGCGGTCGCGGCCGGCCAGATCCTTGACCACCTTCACGTCCTCGAAACCGGCGGTCTCGAACAGCGCCTTGACCGCCGCCGCCTGGTCCCAGCCGATCTCCACGGCGAAGATTCCGTCGGCCTTGAGAATGCGACGAATCTCGGGCGCCAGCAGGCGATAGGCGTCCAGTCCGTCCTCGCCGCCGTCCAGGGCCAGACGCGGGTCGTGGTCGCGCACCTCAGGGTCCAGGGTCTCGATGTCCTTGCTGGGGATATAGGGCGGATTGGACACCACCAGATCAAACGCTGCGTCGGACAGGCCCGCAGTCCAGTCGGTGCGCAGGAAGACGGCGCGAGTGTTCAGATCCAGGTTGGCGGCGTTCTCGCGGGCCACGGCCAGGGCCTCCTCGGATACCTCGGTGCCCAGCCCCCTGGCCGCAGGCCGCTCCGCCAGCACCGCCAGCAGGATGGCTCCGGACCCCACGCCCAGATCGGCCATTTCGAAGGCCCGGCCTTCGGGAAACGCCTTCAGGCACACGTCCAGCACCGCCTCGGTGTCGGGGCGGGGCGAGAGCACGTCGGGGGTGACCGACAGCATGATCTTCCAGAACCCCTTGCGGCCGAGGATGCGTGACACCGGCTCGCGCTTCAGGCGCCGCTCAACATAGTCCTCCATCCGCGCCAAGGCGTCCGGCTCCAGCGGCCGGTACGGGTCGGTCAGGATGTCGGTGCGCGACACCTCGGCGGCGGCTTCCAGCAAGAGGCGCGCGTCAATGGACGGGCTGTCGATGCGCGCGGCCTTCAGGCGGCCTTGCGCGCTCTTCCAGGCGGTCAACAGGGTGGGGGTCTCGGTCATGGGCGCTAGATGGCCTCGCACGCCGGACGGGGCAAGCGGGAACGGTGATCAGGCTTGGCCGTTCCCCGCTGATGGCGCGCCTCCCTCGTCCCGACACCCGTCTTCTGTCCGCCCTGTCCCGCTCCGGCGGCGAAGGCGGGCTATGGCGCTGGATCGCCGCAGGCGCCGGCGGCCTGGCGGCGGGCGCAGCGGGCGCGCACCTGCTGCACACGCGCGGCAACAAGCTGGTGCGCAATCTGGGTGTGGAGCCCGGCACGCGGCCGTTTGAGCCTGATGAGCCCGATCCCGGTCCCCATGACTACGAGGCGAAGGAGCCGGGCCGGGGCCGTCTCGCCGCCCATCCGGCGCATATCCCCCGCAAGGCTGGACCGACATCATCTGGCGGGTGGGCGCCGCCTATCTGGGCGACCGGGTCGGATTCGTGGCCGGCGGGGTGACCTTCTTCATGATCCTGTCCCTGTTTCCCATGCTGGCGGCCTTTGTGACCATCTACGGCCTGTTCGCCGATCCCAGCGACGCCTGGGGGCGTTTGCAGTTTCTGTATTCCGTCCTGCCGGCCAACGTCGCGGAGTTCATCGGCGCCCAGATGCAGCGGCTGGCGGAGAATTCGACGGGCCAACTGACCTTCACCTTGATCTGGACCTTGGCCCTGTCCCTGTGGACCGCCAACAACGGGGTCAAGCATCTCTTCTATGGCCTCAACGTCGCTTACAGCGAGACCGAGAAGCGCAACTTCATCCGCTACAATCTGATCTGCATGGGCTTCACCGTATCGGCGCTGGTCTTCGTGCTGATGACCGCCGCCATGGTGATCGGCGTGCCCGTGGTGCTGGACCTGTTCGGCCTGCGGGAGGAATGGGCCTATCTCGCGCCCTTGCGGTGGCCGTTGTTGTTCGCGGGCTATGTGTCCGCCTTGGCCCTGATCTATCGCCTGGGGCCCTGCCGGTCGCGGGCGCGCTGGCGCTGGCTGACGCCGGGAGCCCTGACAGCCGCGACCCTCAGCGTCCTGACGTCCTTCGTGTTCAGCTGGTTCCTGGGCAACTTCGTGCGCACCGACACCTATGGTCCGCTGGCGGCCATGATGGCGTTCCTCTTGTGGACCTGGGTGACCGTTCAGATCATCCTGATGGGCGCCGAACTCAACGCCGAGATCGAGCACCAGACCGCGCTGGACACGACCACCGGCGATCCGGTTCCGCTGGGTGAACGGGGCGCCGTCATGGCCGACACCATCGGCGCCCGCCGTGGCCATCCGGCCGCCCTGGCCTTCACCCTGAAACACGCCGAAGCCTTATCCGATCGACTGATGCGTCGACGGAGGCATCAGCGGGATTAGGAGAACTCAGCCTCCAGATCGGCCAGACGCGCGGCCTGGTCCTCGCCGATCAGGGCGTCCAGGATCGCGTCGATGTCGCCCTCCAGGATCTGGGGCAGGCTGTGCAGCGTCAGGCCGATGCGGTGGTCTGTCACGCGGCCTGCGGGAAATTGTAGGTGCGGATGCGCTCGGAGCGGTCGCCGGAGCCGACCTGCGATTTGCGGGCGTCCGACCGGGCCGTGTCCTTGGCCTGTCGCTGCATGTCGTACAGGCGCACGCGCAGGTTCTTCATGGCCTTGTCCCGGTTCACGTGCTGGGACTTTTCCGACGAGGTGACCACGATGCCGGTGGGCAGGTGGGTGATGCGCACGGCGGAGTCCGTCTTGTTGACGTGCTGGCCGCCCGAGCCCGAGGCCCGGTAGGTGTCGATGCGGATGTCCTTGTCGTGGATCTCGATCTCCACGTCCTCCACCTCGGGCAGCACGGCGACGGTGGCGGCCGAGGTGTGGATGCGGCCCCCGGCCTCCGTGGCGGGCACCCGCTGGACCCGGTGCACGCCGGATTCGAACTTCAGCCGCCCGAACACGCCGTCGCCGGAGATGGTGGCCACGATTTCCTTGTAGCCGCCGGCCTCGCCCTCGGAGGCGGAGTCCACCTCGACGCGCCATCCGCGCGTCTGGGCGTAGCGGGAGTACATGCGGAACAGGTCGCCGGCGAACAGGGCCGCCTCGTCGCCGCCGGTGCCGGCGCGCACTTCCAGCACGGCCGAGGCGTTCTCGTCGGCGTCGCGGGGCGCCAGCAACAGGGCCACCTGCCGCTCCAGTTCGGGCAGGGTGTCCTTCAGGGTCTCCAGCTCTTCGCCCGCCATGGCCGCCATCTCGGGATCGCGGGCCATGATCTCCAGGTCGGCCAGTTCCTGGCGTGCCTTCGAAAGGGCCTGGACCGCGTCGGCCACCGGCTTGATCTCGGCGTGCTCCTTGGACAGGCGCACGATTTCGGCGCCGTCCGCGGCCGCGCCCATGCGGGCCTCCACTTCATGGAAGCGGTCGAGCACCTGGTCGAGGCGGGCCTGGGGCAGTCGCAAGGATACGTCTCCGTCGGATCGGGAAGGGCGGTGTTTACGCCGTTCGGACGGCGCCTGTCGATGCGGGGGTCAGGCGTCCGGCCGGGTCTCGCGGAAGCTGTCCCGGGCCTCGAGCGCCGCCTGCAGCGCGACCAGGTTCGGTCGGCCCGTTCGCCAGTCAACCTCCGGGTGCCGGAAACCGATCCAGGTCACCGCCACCCCCGTGGTGATGACGCCCATGTCCAGGGGTTCGGCCCGGGGCGCCACGGCCTCAAGGGCGTCCAGACCCAGGGCCATGTTGCGGCCCCAGCGCTGGAGCCAAGACGGCGAACGCTCATGTTCAGGCCGGCGCTTCTCCAGCAGCAGCTTGACGCCCATCTCCAGCACCCCGTTGGCCAGGGTCTCCAGCCGCTTGACCTGCCAGCGCTCCGGCCCGTCGGTCGGCAACAGGTGCGGCCCGGAGCCGAGCGCGTCCAGATATTCGCAGATCACCGGGCTGTCGGTGATCGGCTCGCCGTCCCCGGCGATCAGCGCCGGGACCTGCACCAGCGGATTAGCCGCCAGCAGGGCGGGCGCGTCTCCATAGGGATCGGCGATGATCTCCTCGATGCGATCCGAAAGCCCCTTCTCCCGCGCCACGATGCGGCACTTGCGGGCGAAGGGCGAGGGCGTGGAGATGTAGAGCTTCATGGCGTGTTCCCTGGTGCAGGACGCCCTGCATAGCGCCTGGCGTGATGGCGGAACAGCCGGGTCCAGGGTTGACGCGCCCCGGCCCGGACGGGGCATAAGGATGGTGAAGCTTTCAACAGCGGAAACCGTTCATGCGCATCGCCTCAGCCTCATGGCGTCCGCCATCGCCCTGGCCGCCTGCACCCCGGCGCTTCCGCCGCCGCCGCCGCTGCCGGATGCATCGGGCGGCGGGGGACGCATCCTGCCGGACTGGCGCGCCTCCATCACCGGCCAGGACCGCGACCGGCTGAACCGCATCGACGCGGCCTGGAGCCTGGCGCTGGAGCAGGCGCGCCGTCAGGAGGGGTCAGGCGATCTGGCCTCCACAGGGCGGCTGATCGACCCGAACGCCGCGCTCAGCAATGTGGCGCCGCCGGTGGGCGACTATCGCTGCCGCACCGTCAAGCTGGGATCGCAGGGCGGCGAGCAGGGCCTGGGCTATGTGGTCTACGGCTGGTTCGCCTGCCGGGTCGAGGAGACGCCCAACGGGCTGAAATTCATCAAGCTGACGGGGTCGCAGCGTCCGGCGGGCCTGCTGTTTCCCGAGAGCGATCGGCGCATGGTGTTCCTTGGCTCCATGGCCCTGGCCAGCGAGCCGCCCGCCAACTCCTATGGCCAGCGGCCCGAGCGGGACATGGTGGCGGTGCTGGAGCGGATCGAGCATAGGCGCTGGCGGCTGGTGATCCCGTGGCCGCAGTACGAATCCAATCTGGACCTGCTGGATCTGGTCCCGGCCTGAACCAGTGAGTCGGGGCCCACGCGACATCGCCGTCGTCGGCGCCGGGCCCTCGGGCCTGGCCGTCGCCCTGATGCTGGCGCGGCAGGGACGACGGGTGGTCGTCCATGAGCGCTTTGACGCGCCGCGCCCGGTGGGCGCGGGGTTCCTGCTGCAGCCCACGGGCCTGCATGTCCTGGACCATCTGGGCCTGACCGGCGCGGTGGAAGCTCTGGGCCAACCGGTGACGCGGCTGTTCGGCCGCGCGGCGCCGACCTACCGCACTGTTCTGGACGTGCGCTATGCCGACCTGAAGTGCCCGCGCGCGGCGCTGGGGGTGCACCGGGCGGCGCTGTTCGAGGTGCTGCACCGGGCCTGTCTGGACGAAGGCGTCGGTTTCGAGACCGGATTTGACGCGGTCGTTGCGGATGACGGCCGTCTGACCGACGCGGGGGGTCGGACAACGCCGCAATTTGATCTGATCATCGACGCCTCGGGCGCCCGGTCCCGCATCGCCGAAGGTCTGGAGGGGCCGCGTCGGCCGCTGAGCTTCGGGGCCCTGTGGGCGACCGTGCCCTGGGCCGATGGGGCGGGATTCGATGAAGGCGCGCTGGAGCAGGTCTACCGTCGGGCCGACACCATGATCGGGGTTCTGCCCAGCGGCCGCGGCCCCGGATCGGATCAGCGGCTGGCCACGGTGTTCTGGAGCCTGAAGGGGCAGGATTACGACGCCTGGCGCGCTGAGGGGCTGGATGCCTGGAAGGCGACCGTTCTGGGATTCTGGCCCGAGATGTATCCCCTGCTGGACGCCATCAAAACGCCGGAGGATTTGACCCTCGCGCGCTACGCCCACCGCACCATGAAACGGCCCTGCGGTGATCGGCTGGCGGTGATCGGCGACGCGGCCCACGCCACTAGCCCGCAACTGGGGCAGGGCGTGAACATGGGCCTGCTGGACGCCAGCGCCCTGGCCAAGGCGCTGGCGCGGACCGACAATCTGGACACAGCCCTGTCCGCCTACGCCGCCACACGGCGGTGGCACGTGCGGCTGTATCAAACGCTGAGCTGGGCCTTTACGCCCTTCTATCAGGCGGACGGATGGATGCTGCCCTGGGTGCGCGACCATGTGCTGGGGCGTGCGGCGGGACTGCCGATTGCGCCGCGTCTCCTTGCCGCCACCGTGTCGGGCCTGTTGCTGGATCCGCGCTGAGTCGGGTCAGAACTGGATATTGGCGCGATCACCCAGATCGGGCTGCTCGTGGGTCATGTTCGCCTTGGCGATTTCGAAGGCAAAGCGGACGGGACCGGCCTCGCTGATCCAGATCTGGGCGTCATCGAGCCGCATGCGCATGAGGGTCAGGCGGGGATCGTCCTTGCCCTCGGGGTACCAGGCGGCCACGACCGGGTTCCAGTAGCGCTCCATGCGCTCGCGGTCGAAATGCTCCTCGAGTTCGCCGCCCAGACAGGCGTAGATTTCGCGGTCCTTCGAGATCAGGCAGAACATGGCATGGTGGCCGCCGGAGCCGTTTACATCGCGCGTCAGATCGGTGTCGCGGTAGGTGAAGAACCACAACTCGCCAGCGTCGCGTTCGACAAAGGCGGTCATGGGCTGCATGTGCCGGGGCTCGCCGCCCGAGACGCCCAGCATGCCCACACGGGTGTCCTCGATCGCCTTGAACAGGCGGTCCTCGGCATCCTTGCGGTCAAGGTGTTCGGTCATGGTCGGCTCCTCTTGCAGGTGGAGCCCTGATAACCGGCGGCGGCGGCCGATGTTCCGGTCAGAAGCGGGGCCCGGCGGCGCTGGTGTCGAACCCGGCCAGGTTCACCAGATGGACGATCAGGAAGATGCAGACCACGATCCCCAGCAGCATCAGGCGCGCCAGGGGATCATGCGCGGTCCCCGCATCAGGTCGGGCGGACGCGCTCCACGCCAGCCGCTGAATATGGTCAGCCCCAGCACAAGGGCTAGGATGATGAGGGTGGCGGGGGTGCTCATGACGACGGCCAGATGGCGTGCGCCGCGTCTGGCGACAAGTGCTGCTGAAAGATTACGACGGCCGTTAACCCTTTACGCCTCATTAACCGTATCACCGCAGGTATGAATCGGGCGGAGTGACTGTCCACAGGAACAACGCGGCGCCGCTAGATATTGGGGTTAACCATGCGTTTACACCCCGGATTTGGGCGAGTAGCGTCGTGGAAACGGGTCGGGAGACGAATCAGTGAGCGCAGCGGCGCCTTGGAGCGTCAAAGGGATTGAACCCAAGGCGCGTGAGATCGCCAAGGATCTGGCGCGCCGCTCGGGGATGACCCTGGGCGAGTGGCTCAACCAGATGATCCTGGATGACGAAGACGACGGGGTGACGCCCCTTCCGCGCCGGCATCAGGCCGCGCCGCGCGATGACAGGCGTTCACGTCTGCGGCGGCTCGACGACGCCTATGGCCGGGACGAGACCCTGGACCGCGTCGCCGCCTCTGTTGAAATGATCGCCGAGCGGCTGGAAGCCTCCGAGCGGCGCTCGACAACCGCCATCACCGGAGTGGATCAGGCGGTCAGTGGTCTGGTCCATCGCCTGGACAACGTCGACGAGCAGTTCAGGACGCACGGTCGCCGCATCGACGACATCGCCGAGGAGCTGCGCGAGGGCCATCGCCGCTTGCGCCGCTTCGAGACCGACACCGGCCCCCAGACCACAGAGGCCTTCAAGAAGGTCGAGACGGCGCTGGGAACCCTGGCGGGCCGCTTCTATGACCTGGAAGAGCGCCAGCGCACAGGCTTCATCGAGCTGCGCGGGCGGGCGGACAAGGCCGAGGACGCGGTGTCGCGCGTGTCCGGCTCCGAGATTCTCAGCCAGGTGGGCGCCCGGCTGGATGCGGCCCAGTCGCGCACCACCGACGCCCTGCGCGCGCTGGAGCAGTCCTTCGCCGGGCTGGACCAGCGCATGCGCGCCGCCGAGAGCAAGCCCCGGACCGATGGGCCCAGCGACGCCGCGCGCTTCGAGAAGCTGGCCGAGACCCTGAGTCGCCAGGTGGAGACCAACCGCGCCGAGATGATGCGGCGGCTGGACTCGGCGGCGGCGGAAGGGCGCATCGACAAGATCGAGCGTGCGGTTCTGGCCATCGGAGAGCAGGTGCAGGCGTCCGAGCGGCGCTCGGCCCAGGCGGTCGAGACCATGGGCAAGGAAGTTCTGCGCATCGCCCAGAACCTGAACCAGCGCATGATCAAGGCCGAGGACGACGGCGGACGCCGCTTCGACGCCCTGGGTCAGGACATGACCCGCCGGGTCGAGCAGGACATGGTCAAGCTGGCGCAAGGCGTCGAGCAGCGCCTGATCCGCTCCGAGGACCGCCATGCCCTGGCCATCGAGAAGCTGGGCGGCGAGATCACGCGCATCTCCGAACGCCTGGCCGAACGGATCACTGAGTCCGAACGGCGCTCGACACAGGCGCTGGACGACATCGGCGAGCGGCTGAAGCGGTCGTCGGACAAGATCGAGCAGCAGTACGACCGCGCTTCGGGCGAACTGGCCGAACGCATGCGCCAGAGCGAGGAGCGCACGGCGAAGCTGCTGGCCGAGGCTCGCGAGAGCATCGAGAAGCGGGTTGGAGACCGGCCCGCCGAAGCCGCGGCGCCCGCGACGGGGCCCGAGCCCGACTGGCGCGCCTCCGCCTTCCCCGACGCCTTTGGCGAAGAGGACCCCATGAGCTGGCCCGGCGAGGATCTGGGCGAAACGGAGGGCGCCGCGCAGCCCACGGCGGCCGCGGCCGAACCGTTCGCGCGCCTGTCCATGGACGAGCCGGTGTTCGCGCAACGGGCGCCGGAGCCTGAGGCTCCCGCCGCGCCCGCTCTGGACACGCCGGTGGCGGAGACCGCTCCCCAGCCTGCTGCGGCCCCCGCACCTCAAACCTTCGGCGGCTTCGGCGGCGTGGACGTCAGCGACGCACTGGCGAGCGAGGACGATTTCGCGGCCGAGACCGAGTTCGTGGCCTCCGGGGCGACGCAACGCCTCAGTTCGACCCGCGACGCCATCAGCGCGGCGCGAGCGGCCATGGCGGCGAGCGAACCGGAACAGCCTGCGAGAGAGGGCTTCGGTCTCAAACGCGGCGGCAAGTCGCGGCTTCAGGAGCGCATGGACCGCCAGTCGCGGCGCGACGGCGGCACGGTCAAGAAGGCGTTCCTCGCCTCGGTGGCGGTGGCGGCCCTGGCCGGGGCCGTGTTCGGCTACACCCGCCTGACGGACGCCTCGAGCCTGGGCCCGCGCACGGCGGGCGATGACGGCGAGAGCACTCTACTGGCCGCCGCCATGCTGCCGGATCCCGCCGCCGCCGCACGTCCCGCCGGTGAGACCGAGGCGGAAGCCCTGTACCAGCAGGCCGAAGCCCAGCTGGAAGCTGGCGACGGGGCAGCGATCGAGACCCTCACCCGCGCGGCGAATCTGGGCCATGTGACGGCGCAGTTCCATCTGGCGCGGCTCTATGAAGGCGGCGACAACGGGGTGACCCAGAACGCGGCGGAAGCCCGTGTCTGGACCGAACGCGCGGCCCAGGGCGGCGAGGTGCGGGCCATGCACAACCTGGGCCTCTATCTGTTCGACGGGGTCGGCGGCGACCGCAGCCAGGTGCAGGCTGTGCGCTGGTTCCGTCAGGCGGCGGAGCGGGGGCTGACCGACAGCCAGTACAATCTGGGCCGCATCTATGAGCAGGGCGCCGACGGCGTGGCCGCCAATGCGGGCGAGGCCTACAAGTGGTATCTGATCGCGGGCCGGGCCGGCGACGAGCAGGCGCAGGTGGACGCGGACCGCATGGCGGGCGCGCTGTCGGCGGGCGTGCGTCGCACCGCGCGCCAGGCCGCCGACGCCTTCGAGGCGCCCCCGCTGGCCTGAGGCGCCCTTTTCGGGTGTCCGTGCTGGCGCATCACCGGATGGCTCGGTAGACCAGACTTTCACGCCTCCCCTTCGGAGGTTGTTTCGAGTTCCTGAGCCGAAGGCGAGCGCCTTGGACATCTACCTGCCGATCGCCGAAGTGTCGGTGAACGCACCCCTGCTGATCCTGCTGGGCGCGGCGGTGGGCTTCATCTCGGGCCTGTTCGGGATCGGCGGCGGCTTCCTGATGGCGCCGGTGCTGATCTTCATGGGCATTCCGCCGTCGGTGGCCGTGGCCAGCCAGGCCAGCCACGTGGTCGCCTCCTCCACCTCCGGGGTCATTACCTATACGGCCAAGAAGGGCGTGGATTACCGCATGGGCGGGATCATGGCCCTGGGCGGCGCCGTGGGCGCCATCGGCGGGGTCGAGCTGTTCCGCATGATGCGCCTGCTGGGCCAGGCGGATCTGGTGGTGGCCCTGTCCTATCTGATCTTCTTGGGCGCCATCGGCGGGCTGATGCTGAAGGAGAGCCTCGAGGCCATCATCCGCCGCAAGAAGGGCCTGCCCGCGCCGCGGCCCCAGAACCGCCGGCCCCTGTGGCTGTACGGCCTGCCGTGGCGGATGAAGTTCCCGCGCTCGGGCCTGTACATCAGCGCCATTCCGCCGCTGGGTCTGGGCGTGTTCGCCGGGGTGCTGTCGGCCATCATGGGGGTGGGCGGCGGCTTCATCCTGGTGCCGGCCATGCTGTATGTGCTGCGCATGAAGGCCAGCGTGGTGGTGGGCACCAGCCTGTTCCAGATCATCATCACCACGGCCATCACCACGGTGCTGCAGTCCGGGCGCAACCAGACCGTGGACATCGTGCTGTCTTCCCTGCTGCTGTTCGGCGGGGTGGTGGGGGCCCAGTACGGGGCGCGCATGTCGGGCAAGTTCCGGGCCGAGGAGCTGCGGGCGGTGCTGGGGCTGCTGGTGCTGCTGGTGGGCATCCAGATGGGGCTGGAGCTGTTCGTGCGGCCCGCCGAGATGTTCGTGCTGGCGCCGGGGGTGGACTGATGTTCCAGGATCTCCCGCCCGAGCCGCCCGCCGTCGTGGCCGAGGCCCCGGCCCAGAGCCTGCAGACCCTGACGCCCGTGACCCAGGCACGGGTTGCGGCGGCCCTGACCGAGGCCACGGTGGACATCGACACGGGCTTCGCCGGCGCCTCGATGGTGCTGTACGGGGCCGTGTTCAACCCGACCGACACCCCCGCCGACGTGGTGGTGGTGGTGCGCGGGCCGGACCAGCCGGTGCGCTTGGTGCGCAAGGTGCGCGTGGCGGGGCTGTGGCTGAACAGCCGCCCGGTGGTGTTCGAGGGCGCGCCCGGCTTCTACATGACCGCCTCGACCCGGCCGCTCAGCGACATTGCCAGCTTCAGCGTGTTGCGCCGGCTGGGCGTGGGCGTGGACCACCTGCGCATCAACGCCCCGGAGCAGGAGACCACGGTGACCCGGTTCGGGGTGAGGGACGTGGTCATCAACCGGCTGGGCGAGGACTATCTGGACTGGCGCCGGGCGGTGATCCGCCTGAAGGAGGACGCGGCCCTGTACGCCACGGACCCGGACGGGGTGCGCTTCGTGGACCAGGGCCTGTTCCGCGCCGAGGTGGAGCTGCCCACCGAGGCGCCCACCGGGACCTATGAGGCCGAGGTGTGGCTGTTCCAGGAGGGCGAGGCGATCTCGGTCAGCCGCATGGACCTGACCGTGGACAAGGTGGGCGTGGAGCGGGCCATCTTCGACTTCGCCCACCAGCGCTCATGGCTGTACGGCATCCTCGCCGTGGTGCTGGCGGCCTTCACGGGATGGGCGGCGTCGGCCTGGTTCCGGCGGACCTGATTTCGGACTCCGCGCCCGAAAAAAAAGACAGTGCGAATTGTCCGAAATCTCGAAAAGCCGTTTCGAAACAGAGTCTGAAATCGTCTGAAATCGCCCCCTGATTTCGGACTCCGGGGCCGGGGAAAACAGGGTCTGAATCGTATCAATGGTATGAAAGCGCTTCTCCGTGCCGATGGTCGACGAACCATCATAAGGGCGCTGAAAAGGGGTGGGCGCAAAATCAGGGGACTTTTTTTTTCAGACCAGTCCCGAGGCGTTGGCGGCGACCCAGGCGGCGACGATCAGGATGAGGCCGGCGAACAGGCGGCGTCCCAGGGCGGCGCGCTCGCCCAGGCGGCGGGCGATGGGCAGGCCGATCAGGGTTCCGGCCGCGCCGCCCACGGTCAGGGCGGCCACCACCGGCCAGTTGACCAGACCCGAGACGGCGTAGTTGGCCGAGGTGGCCGAGCCGAACACGGCGACGCTGAGCAGGGACGAGGCCTGGGCGTGGGCCAGGGTCATGCCTGTGGCGGCCATCAGGCCGGGTACGATGAGAAAGCCGCCGCCGATGCCGAAGAAGCCCGCCGCGAAACCGGCGGCCAGACCCATGGGCGCCAGCTTCAGGGTCAGGGCGCGGTCCAGCCGCACGGCGGGGTCGCCCTCGGACTTGGCCGGGCGCAGCATGGACAGGGCGATCAGGGCCATGGCCAGGGCGAAGAACAGCAGCAGGCTGTCACCATCCACCATCTTCGCCAGGGTGGAGCCGGCGATGGAGCCGGTGATCCCGGCGACGGCGAACAGGGCGGCGCAGGGCCATTTGACCCGTCCGGCGCGGGCGTGGCCGGACAGGCCCGCCAGGGCGTTCAGCGCCACCCCGGCGGCCGAGGTGCCGATGGCCACGTGGGGGTCACGGATGCCCACCACATAGATCAGCAGGGGCGCGGCCAGCACCGACCCGCCCCCGCCGAAGACGGCGAGGAACAGGCCGACCACCACCCCGCTGGCCGCGCTGAGCAGCAGGGTGGCGAGGGAGACGTCCATGATCAGGCCGCGCGTGTCCGGTTCCAGGGGGCCAGCATCAGCATCCGGGCCATGCCGCAGATCCCGGTGGCGCCGGCCATGAACAGGCCCGCGCCGACGAAGGCCGACAGGGCGATCCAGGCGGGATGGACCAGCCAGGACAGCAGGGCGCCGATCACCACCAGCGACCCGGCGATGATCTGGACCTGACGCATCAGCTCCAGCGGGGCCTTCTTGTCCACCGAGGTGGGAAGCCCGGCGTCCTTCCAGCCCTGCAGCCCGCCGTCCAGCACGAAGGCCTCGCCTTCGACGCGGGCGGCGAGGCGGACGCAGTTGGTCTGGGTGCGCATGCCCGAGCGGCACATGAAGATCACGTCCTGATCGGCCCGGATGCCCAGATGGGCGTCCTCGAAGGCGGACAGGGGGGTGTGGGCGACGCCGGGGATGTGTTCGCGGGCGAACTCGTCGGGCTCGCGGATGTCCACCAGACGGGCGCGGCCGGATGTGATCCGGGCCTGCACCTCGGCGGCGGAGAGGGGGGTGAGTATGGCGGTCATGGTCAGGCTTTCATCAAGTTGGGGGGGCATCATCTCGGGGGGACAGAAGATCGCCGCCAGGGTCGCGATGACCTGAAGCACGGCGGGATCGTGGATACGGTAGTAGATGGACTGGCCCTCGCGCCGGGTGGCCACGAGGCCCTCCTCGCGCAGCAGGGCCAGGTGTTGCGACAGGGCCGACTGGGACAGGCCGGAGGCCTGGACCAGGGCGGACACGGGCAGTTCCTCCCCGCCCAGACGGCACAGGATCATCAGGCGCTTCTCATTGCCCAGCGCCCGGAGCAGGCGCGCCGCCTGTCCGGCGGCGGCCTGAAAGGCGGCGGGGTCGATGGCGACGGCGATGTCGGTCGGGCTGTTCATGGAGCCCTATATATTCGGTCTTGCTAATTTAGCAATAGCTAATATGTTGTCCGTCAGAAGGAGAACGCCATGACCCGTTCCGACGACACGACCTCCCCCCGCGTGCAGGGCTTCTTTCACGGCCCCACCAACACCATCACCTATCTGGTCAGCGACCCGGCCACGGGCGCGGCGGCCATCATCGACCCGGTGCTGGATTATGATCCGGCGGCCGCCCGCACGGACGACGCCTCGATCATTCAGGTGCTAGACGCGGTGCGCGATCAGGGGCTGGACCTGACGCTGATCCTGGACACCCACGCCCACGCCGACCACCTGTCGGGCGCCGACGAGATCCGCCATCGCACCGGCGCGCCCATCGGCATCGGCGGCCACATCACCAAGGTGCAGAAGGTCTTCGGCGCCCTGTTCGAGGCCCATGACGTGACGCCGGACGGGGTGGTGTTCGACCGCCTGTTCACCGACGGCGAGCGCTTCATGCTGGGGTCGCTGGAGGTGGAGGTGCTCCACACGCCCGGCCACACCCCCGCTTGCGTCAGCTATCACGTCGGCGATGCGGTGTTCGTGGGCGACACCCTGTTCATGCCCGACTTCGGCACCGCCCGGGCCGACTTCCCCGGCGGCGACGCCCGGACCCTGTACCGCTCGATCCACAAACTGCTGGCCCTGCCGGAGGCGACCCGCATGTTCGTGGGCCACGACTATCTGCCCGAGGGGCGTACCGACTATCGCTGGGAGACCACCGTGGGCGCCCAGAAGGCGGGCAACATCCATGTGGGGGGCGGGGTCAGCGAGGACGAGTTCGTCGCCATGCGCGAGGCCCGCGACGCGACGTTGGCGGTCCCGAAGCTGATCCTGCCGTCCCTGCAGATGAACATCCGCGCCGGCGCCCTGCCGCCCGCGGAGGCGTCGGGGAAGCGGTTTCTGAAGACGCCGTTGAACGCGATTTGAGGGACATGTTCCGGTTTCGTTTCGATTTAGAGAATGCTAGCTTGGCGGCATGAACGATCCCCGCAACCCCGAAGAAAGCGGTCCGGTCACCATCCGCGAGGACGGCGACACGGGCGATCGGTTTCTCGTCTACGTCTCCAAAGATGGGGTGCGCGCGGAGTTGCGGGTGATCGGCGACACCTTCTGGGCCACACAAGCTCAGATGGCTCACATGTTTGGGGTGAACGTCCGCAGCGTCAGCCAGCATATTAAGAACATATTTACCGAGGGCGAATTGGTCGCTGATTCGGTTATCCAAGAATCTTGGATAACTGCCGCCGACGGCAGAACCTATCGAACCAACCTCTACAGCCTCGATGTCATCATAGCGGTTGGCTATCGGGTCAGTTCGCGACTTGGAACCATGTTCCGCATCTGGGCCACCCAGGTGCTAATGGCCTATCTGACGAAGGGGTTCGTCATTGATGACGATCGCCTGAAGAACCCAGATGGCAGGCCCGACTTTTTCGACGAGCTTCTCGAGCGCGTCAGGGACATCCGCTCGTCTGAAAAGCGGATGTGGACCCGCATTCTCGAGCTTGCTTCCTTCTGCGTTGATTACGACCCGCGCGACAAGACACAGCACACGGAGTTTTTCGCGGAGATACAAAATACGCTTCACTGGGCGGTGGTCCAGAAAACCGCCAGCGAACTCGTTGTGGAGCGCGTTGACCACCAAAAAGAACGGGCTGGGGTCATCACGTTCAAAGGAAACCTGCCCACAGTCGATGAAGCCAAAACTGCGAAAAACCTGTTGCTGGAACCTGAGATCAAAGCGTTGAATCACATCACAAGTTTGATGCTGGAATTCTTTGACAGTCAGGCCGAGCAACGTCGAGCGACGACATTGGGGGAGTTCCAGATAAAACTCCGCGAGCTTATCAAGCTGGATGGACGGCCATTAAAGCCTTGGGGAGCCGCCACATCTGTGAGCCACGCGCAAGCAGCGGCTCATGCATCCAAAGAAATCAAAGCCTTCAAACAACGGAAGCGGGTTGAAGCAGAGAGCGCAGGTGAAGACCAGCTCGCCAACTCGCAAAAACCCTGAAAGATAAAAAGCGATCCCGTGATCGCTGACGCGCAGGTGGACATCGCTGACGCGGCCGCCGCGTGGCGGGATCTGCCGCCGGCGCTGGCGGTTCCGCCGGGGGCGGGGGCCGTGGCGGATGAGGCGGGGGCGCGGGCCGTCGGGCGGGGAGCGGCCGAGGGGCTGTTCACCGGCGGGGCGGTGCTGGTGGCTCACGCCAGCCTGACGGCGCGGCGGCTGGGTCTGACGCCGCCGGGGCGGTCGCCGCAGTTGATGGATGCGCTGGAGCTGTTCGCCTTTGTGCGGCCGGCGGAATTCTGCGCGCCGTCGCCCACGGGGCTGGCGCTGGCGCTCAGGCGCGAGGCGCCGAAGACCGCGCCGGAGCAGGCGGCGGCCCTGCGCGAGGCGGCGGAGAGCCTGCTGAAGGAAATGGCCGATCCGGCCTGGCCGGGGCGCGAGGCGGCGGTGGGCCTGGCCGAGACGCTGGAGCGGGCGGGCTGGGCCTGGGCGCCGCGGGTGCTGACGGCGCTGCGGTCGCAGCCGATCCGGGACCGGCAGTACCGGGGCTCGGGCCTCGACGTCTGGTCGCGCCTGACCGAATGGGAGGACGAGGCGCCGCGCGGGGAGGCGGGCTCGGCGCCGGTGGATTCGGAGTCCGCGCGCATCCGTCTGGCCAAGCTGCTGGAGGCGTCCGGGCTGGACGAGACCCGGCCGACCCAGTCGGACTATGCGGCCGAGGCGGCCTTCGCCTTTTCGCCCCGCAACGAGGAGGGGCGGCCCCGGGTGCTGCTGGCCGAGGCGGGGACGGGGACGGGCAAGACCCTGGGCTATCTGGCCGCCGCCAGCCTGTGGGCCGAGCGCAATCAGGGGGCGGCGTGGGTGTCCACCTACACCCGCGCCCTGCAGCGCCAGATCGACCGGGAGAGCCACGCCATCTGGCCCGATCCGGAGGTGCGGCGGGTCAAGGCGGTGGTGCGCAAGGGACGCGAGAATTACCTGTGCCTGCTGAACCTGCAGGAGATGGTGCAGGGGGCGCAGCTGGGCAACGGCGACCTGATCGGGGTCGCCCTGACCGCGCGCTGGGTGATGCACAGCCGCGACGGGGACATGACCGGCGGGGATTTCCCCGGCTGGCTGCCCGGGCTGTTCGCCGTGGCCCCGGCGCAGCAGGCGGGGGCGGCCAATCTGGTGGACCGGCGCGGCGAGTGCGTGCACGCCGCCTGTCCCCACTACCGCATGTGTTTCGTGGAGAAGACCATCCGCGCCAGCCGCCGGGCCGATCTGGTGGTGGCCAACCATGCGCTGGTGATGAGCCAGGCGGCCTTCGACGGGGCGCGGGCGGCGCGGGGGATCAAGGGCGACAGCGAGACCGCCGCCCTGAAGCGGGTGGTGTTCGACGAGGGGCACCATCTGTTCGACGCGGCGGACAGCGCCTTTTCCGCCTGTCTGTCGGGCCAGGAGGCGGCGGAGCTGCGGCGCTGGATCCGGGGGCCGGAAGGGCGCGGGCGGCGCGGGCGCGGGCTGGAGCAGCGGCTGGGCGATCTGGTGGCGGACTCGGAGTCTGCGCGGCAGGCGCTGACGGACGCCGTCAGGGCGGCGGCGCAACTGCCGGGGGAAGGCGCCTCGGGCCGGATCGCGCCGCCGTCCGGCGAGGTGAACCCCATCGGCCCCATCGAGAGCTTCCTGGCCGCGGCGCTGGTGCAGCTGCGGGCGCGCACGTCGGAGACGGCGACATACGGCGGCGGCGAGTTCGGCATGGAGTGCGCGGTGCGCCCGTCCGCCGAGCCGGTGGTGGAGGCGGCGCGCGGGGCGGCGCGGGCGCTGGCGGCGGTGGAGGCGCCCCTGCTGGCGCTGGCCCGGCACCTTGAGGACATTCTGGACGACGAGGCGGCCGAGCTGGACGGCGGGGCGCGGGCGCGCATCGAGGGGGCGCTGCGGGGCCTGGAGCGGCGCGCGCGCATGACCCTGCCCGGCTGGCGCGCCATGCTGGCGGCGCTGGAGGACGGGGACGCGGCGCCGGACCCGGACTTCGTGGACTGGCTGTCGGCGGAGGTCGCCTTCGGCCGCATCCATGACGTGGCCCTGCGGCGGCACTGGATCGATCCCACCATTCCGCTGGAGGCGGCGGTGATCGCCCCGGCGCACGGGGTGCTGGTGACCTCGGCCACCCTGTCGGACCCCATGGCCGACGATCCGTTCGACATGGCGCGGATGCGCACCGGCTCGTCCCGGCTGGTGGAGCGGCCCCGGACCCTGAAGGTGGAGAGCCCGTTCGACTATGCCGCCAACAGCCGGGTGATTGTCGTGAACGATGTGGCCCGGGACGATCCGCGCCAGATCGCGGCGGCCATGCGCGAGCTGTTCCTGGCGGCGGGCGGCGGGGGGCTGGGCCTGTTCACCGCCATCCGGCGGCTGAAGGCGGTCTATGAGCGGCTGGGGCCGGATCTGGCGCGGGCGGGGATCCCGCTCTACGCCCAGCACATGGACCCGCTGGAGGTGGGCGGGCTGGTGGACGTGTTCCGGGCCGAGGAGGACTCGTGCCTGCTGGGGACGGATGCTGTCAGGGACGGGGTCGACGTGCCGGGGCGGTCGCTGCGCATCCTAGTGTTCGACCGGGCCCCGTGGCCGCGGCCGGACCTGCTGCACAAGGCGCGGCGCGAGACCTTCGGCGGGCGCGGCTATGACGACGCCATCGCCCGGGGCCGGGTCAGTCAGGCGTTCGGCCGCCTGATCCGCCGGGCCGACGACAAGGGGGTGTTCGTGATGCTGGACGCCGCCAGCCCCACTCGGCTGTTCGCGGGCCTGCCGCCGGGGGCCGAGGTGCAGAGAATGGGACTGGTGGAAGCCATCGAGACGGTTGGCGCGTTCCTCAAGCCGAGCTAACGGAGACCCCATGACCCAAGCCCGCGCGCGCTATGCGCCCCTGATCATTCCGTTCGCCCTGGTCCTGATCGTTCTGGTCGCCTGGACCGCGTGGTGGTTCTGGCTGTCGCAGCAGGTGCGCGACCGGCTGGATCTGGCCGCCGAGGGGCTGCGCACCCAGGGCTGGGCGGTGGTCTATTCCGAGCCGACCCTGAGCGGCTGGCCGTTCCGCACGCGGCTGGAGAGCGAGCATGTGCGGCTGACCGCGCCCTCGGGCCACGAGATCGCCGCGCCCGGCCTGACCGCCGAGGCCAACGCCTATCGGCCCGACCGCTGGGTGGTGGTGGCGGACGAGGGGCTGGTGCTGACGCGGGGCGACAAGGGCAAGGTGGCGGTGGCCGCGCCGGTGATCCGCGCCTCGGCTAGCGGCCTGACCCAGCCGTTCCCCAATCTGGCGCTGGAGGTGCTGGAGCCGGTGTTCACGGCCCACCCGGGGGCCGAGCCCTTCCCGCTGGCGCGGGCCGAGCGCATCGAGCTGTACCTGCGGCCGGGCCAGGCGCGCGAGGCTGAAGGCGTGACGGGGGGCGAGGCGGTGCAGACGGCCCTGCCGGCGTCGCGGCGCAATGTGGACGTGCTGTTCCGCCTGATCGACGCCACCGGGCGCGACGGCGGGCCCGTGGACTTCATGAGCCGGGGCGGGCTGTTCAGCCTGCAGGCCGAGACGGTGGTGGAGAATTTCCAGGGCCTGAACGGGCCGGACGCCTCCAGCCTGCTGGCGGCGTGGACCGCCTCGGGCGGGCGGTTCCTGGACGTGCGCGGCGAGATGCAGGCGGGCGACAGCGCCGCGCGGCTGACGGCGGACGAACTGCGCGCCGACGCGGACGGGCGGCTGGTGGGGACGCTGCGCCTGTCCGCTGACCGGGCGGCCACGGCCCTGACGGGGCTGTCCCGCTCCGACACGGTGAACCGCACGGCCACCGTCGGCGCGGCGGCGGCGGCCGGGGCCAGCGAGGTGCTGACCGGCGACGTGGAGCTGGAGGTGGAGTTCCGCGACGGTCGGGCCTGGATGGGGCCGTTCAACCTGGCGCCCGCGCCCGAGCTGTTCTGATGACCGACCCCGCCGAGCTGGACCGGGCGCTGATCACGGCGCTGGCCGCGCGCGTGGGCGGCGGACGGGCCCGATCGCGGGACGAGTCGGTGATCGCCCTGCGCGCCGTGCTGGCCGGGGCCGGGGGCGTGTCGCCGGCGCTGGTGCGGACCCTGTGGAGCCGCATCGAGGCGACGAACGCCGGGCCGGTCAGCGTCTGGGGGCCGCTGGCGGCTCTGCTGGCGGCGGACCGGTTCGGCCACGGGGTGCGCTCGGCCCATGACGCGGAGACCGCGCTGAAGGCCGCGCGCGAGGGCGGCCGGGCGGTGCTGGATCTGGGACGGACGACGCCCTGGTGGGCGCGGCTGCTGGCCCAGCCGGATCTGAGGGTGACGGCGGCCCTGCCCGACGACGCCTCGGGCCGTCCGCTGGCGCTGGTGGTGTCGGGCGAAGAGATCGGGCCCACGGGCGACGACCGCACCTTCTGGGTGGTGGAGGCGCCGGGCGATGAGGCGAAGATCACGGACCTTCTGGCCCAGCGGGGTCTGGCGGGAACACCGCTGGAGACCGCGGGCGGCTTGAAGCTGTTCATGCTGGCGGGCTATGTGCAGCCCGACGACGGGCGCCTGATCGCCCCCACCGGACGGCTGAGCGGCGTGATCGGCGCCGCCCCGGTGTTCTGAAGATACGACAGGGATGACGCTGATGACCGACACCGACAAGGGCGCCGCGCCGACTGGACCCGCCCCCAAGAGCGGGATTCTGGACATCGCCCCCTATGTGGGCGGCAAGTCCAAGGTGGACGGGGTGGCCGAGCCCATGAAGCTGTCCTCCAACGAAAACGCCCTGGGGGCCGGATCGCTGGCCCGTGAGGCCTATGAGGCGGCCATCAAGAACCTGGCGCTTTATCCCGACGGCCGGGCCGCGAAGCTGCGTGAGGCGGTGGCGAACCACCACGGGCTGGAGCCCGAGCGCCTGATCTTCGGCAACGGCTCGGACGAGGTGTTCGCCCTTCTGAACCAGACCTATCTGACGCCGGGCGACAACATCGTCACCGGCCAGTACGGCTTCCTGGCCTACCGCATCTCGGCCCTGGCCAACCAGGCCGAGGTGAAGTCGGCGCCCGAGCCCAAACTCAAGGCCGAGGTGGACGCCCTGCTGGCGCAGGTCGATGAGCGCACGCGCATCGTCTATGTGTCGAACCCGTCGAACCCCACCGGATCGTGGAACGCGGCCGAGGAGATCGAGCGCCTGCACGCGGAACTGCCGTCGTCGGTGCTGCTGGTGGTGGACGAGGCCTATGCGGAATTCGTGACCGAGCCCGACTGGGCCACCGCCTTTCCGCTGGCCAAGGACAGCGCCAACATCGTGGTGACGCGCACCTTCTCGAAGATTCACGGTCTGGCGGGCCTGCGGGTCGGCTTCGGCTATGCGCCGCTGCATGTGGCCGAGGCGGTGGACCGCATCCGCCTGCCGTTCAACGTCTCGGTGCCCGGCATCGAGGCGGCGGTGGCGGCCCTGTCGGACGAGGCGCACGTGAAGGCGTCGCGCGAGCTGGTCCAGACCTGGCGGCCGCGCCTGACCCAGGCCATCAAGGGCTTCGGCTTCGATGTGCCGCCCAGCGCCGGCAATTTCGTGCTGGTGCGGTTCAAGGACGCGGACCGGGCCAAGGCGGCCAGCGACTATCTGAACACCAAGGGCATCATCGTTCGGCCCGTCGGCGGCTATGGTTTGCACGACTCCCTGCGCATCACCGTGGGGACCGAGGACCAGAACCGGGCCGTCATGGACGCCCTGAGCGAGTTCGCGGCCAGCTGATCGGGCGGGCGGCTTATTGATCGCGACGAGCGGGTTTCCTATCTGAACGGAGACGCCGGGCGTCCTCGCCGATCACGGGGGGACGCGGACCGGCGAGACAGTCGCTTGTTGCGAGGACTGGAATGACGACGCGAACCCTGTTGTTCGACAGCCCCTTTCTGCTGGGCTTCGACCAGACCCGGGCCCTGATCGACCGGGCCGCCAAGGCGGCGGCGGAAGGCTATCCGCCCTACAATGTCGAGGATCGCGGCCCGGACGGCGTGCGAATCAGCCTGGCGGTGGCCGGGTTCACCCCGGACGACCTGACCGTGACCCTGGAAGGCCGCCAGCTGACCATCGCCGGAAAGCGCGAGGACGCCGGCAAGACCGACAACGCCTATCTGCACCGGGGCATCGCGGCGCGCGGGTTCGTGCGCAGCTACGTCCTGGCCGACGGGCTCGAGGTCACCGGCGCGGCGCTGGAGCACGGCCTTCTGCACGTGGACCTGAAGCGCCCCGAGCGGGCCGAAACCATCAAGCGGATCCCGATCACCTCGGGCTGACCCGCTTTCTTTTCGTCTGGCGGCCGCCGCGCGTCGAACCGCGCGCCCGTCCAGGCGTTTCCTCTCTGAAGGAGATACTCCCATGACCCCGGTCATGACCAAAGACGACTTCACCGCCCTGGGCGCGCCGGACCTGGTCTATGTGCGCGAAATCAAGGCCGCCGACGTGCTGGCCGACGCGCGCGTGGACGACATCCGGGGCCTGGACCTGGAGCCCGACCAGACCCTGTACGCCGTGCATGGCGCGGACGGCGAGCGGCTGGCGGTCATGATCGACCGCGAAACGGCCTTCGCGGCCGCCGTGGCCCACGAGCTGGCGCCGGTTTCAGTCCACTAGGCCATGTCCTCATAAATGGCGCAGGGCGGCCTGCCGGACAGCAGGCGCCCCGAAGCGTCGCAATGGGTGGAAAGCGGACACTGTTGGTCCTACAGGCCGTAAGCTCGCATGAAGTCGAAATAGCTACGGAAGCCGTCCGTGTAGTTTGACCGAGGTTGGCATACGGCATCAGCCTGCGATGCGCGCTTGGCGTCCTCAACCCTCGAGAACGGTGCATCAGGTTCATGGGGACCGGTGGGGTCAGCAACGCCGCTATAGCTCCATGAGCGACGCAACTGAAAGGTTCGGTCGGCGCACCTGAATGCGAGGATTTCAAGAGTATAAGCCGGGGTGGTCCACCGGGTAGCCGCCGTCCCGTTGCGATGAACCGTGTATGCAGACGTCACGATGAAATCCTCACCTTCAGGAACGAAGGCGAACCCGACATTGATCGCGCTGGCTTCATGCGCGTCGACGTGGGTGACGACCCAGAAGTCATTTCGGGACTGCGTGATGAGCACGCTGACGGCGATGACGGCCTCGATCATGCCGGCATGAGAACACGTGTCGACGTTCAGGCCAACTCGAACGTCCGCAACGGGTCGACAGAAGACTTGGGCCTGCGGGCGATAAGCGGACGCGGCTTCTAGCGCTGACCTGCGTCCACTTCGGACGCGCCCATGTGCCGAACGAACGCCTCCCGCACGCTGGGGCGGAAAGTTCTGGCCTCTGAGCCATCCGGGTCCCAGCCTTCCGCCTTGAACAGGGCATCGGCGAACTCGTCATTGGTCAGGACTCCAGACTCCGGGAGGAACTGGTCAACGTGCAGCGATTGGCCATCGACAACGGAGCCGCAGAACCCGAGGCGGACGCAGACATCTTCCAGCAGCTTGTCGTAGGCGGCGCGCATCGGTCGACCGTAGCGGAGCCGGGGAGGTCCGCAACGGGTCGTGAGCACACTTTGATGTGCTGCTTATGAGCCGACCCGTGGCTTCGGCGATTCTATGAGCACACGCCCTAGGTCGTGTACCTGTAAGTCGCGCTAAAATAGTTCAGTGATTTCAATATTCTGTCACCCTCGGGCTTGTCCCGAGGGCCAATGGTGAAAACAGTCTCGACAGGTCGCCGGGTCGCCCCGGACAGTCAAAGCGCCTCAAAATCGCGCTTGAGGCCACAATGGGTCCTCGGGACAAGCCCGAGGATGACGGATTTACAGGGACAGACCGTGGACCGAAAACGGTTCGGTTGGCGTCCGCCCAACCGGGCTCAGATTTCGGTCCAGCATGATGCGAAAGCCTGATTCACGGCCTCGTCGGAAATCGCGCAGCGATTCCATCTCAAGCGATCAGGCTTAAGTCTATCAGGCCGCCTGAACGGGCGTTTCGCGCACGAACAGGGCGTTGATGGCGTCCGTGGTGCGGGCCTGGCGCAGCTGTTCGCGCATTTCCGACGAGCGCAGGAGGCGCGACACCGCCGCCAGGGCGCGCAGGTGCTCGGCGCCGGATTCCGGCGGGGCGAACAGGCCGAACAGCAGGTCCACGGGCCGGTCATCCACCGAGTCGAACGCCACCGGGTGATCCAGGCGCACGAAGACGCCCACGACCCGGTCGAGGCCGGCCAGCCGCGCGTGGGGGGCGGCCACGCCGCCGCCCAGGCCGGTGGAGCCGAGGGCCTCGCGCTCCATCAACGCCTCGAGAACCCGGGCATGATCGATTCCCAGAATTGGGGCGGCCGCATCGGCGACCATGTTCAGGGCCTGCCGCTTGGACGACGCCCCGCTGCGCGTGACGATGCCGTCACGCGCGAGCATTTCACCGATGTCCATCATAACCCCGAAACACTGTTAACTCTTGCCGGAAGGCGGCGCCCCTTTAGACGCTTACGCCCTCATGGGGAAGCTATAACTCAGGAACCCTGACCGTTCCGTGAAGCCACGGTCCGTTCCGGATCGATCCAGCCGATGTTGCCGTCCGGCCGGCGGTAGACCACGGAAATGCCGCCGTGGCCCGCGTTGCGGAACAGAAGGACGGGATAGCCGGTGAGGTCCAGCTCCAGCACCGCGCGCCCCACGGTGAGGGTGCGGATTTCGGACTGGCTTTCGGCGATGACCATGGCGGCCGGGGCGTCACCGGGGGCGCCGGCCTCGCCGAACTCTTCATCCTCGACCGTGTCGGGGTCGCGGAAGACCGTCAGGGAGGCCACCTCGCGGGCGGCGTTCTCCTGCTGCTCGGGCGAAAGACCGCGCGGGCCGCCGTGGTGGTCCTTGAGGCGGCGCTTGTAGCGTCGGACCCGCTTTTCGAGCTTGCCGAGGGACTCGGAGAAGGCCGCATGGGCGTCGCCGCCGAGGCCATGGGTCACCAGCGTCTGGCCCGAAGCGAGCCTGACCCAGCAATCCACCTTGAACTGGTGTCCGTCGCGGGAGACGACGACCTCGGCGTTCTCGCCGCCGCGTTCGAAGTATTTTCCGATCCCGTCTTCAAGTTCCTGGGAGATGCGCGAGCCTAACGCGTCGCCGACATCCACATGCTTGCCACTGACTTGAATCTGCATGCCCCAAGAACGCGCCCGCAGGCGTTTGGTGTCAAGCGGAACAGGGGTTTTCGGTCTTTTCTCACGCGGGTGTGAAGCGGCGCCGTTTCAGGCGGATTTCAGCATCCGGCGGCGCTCCACCGAGGAGGGAATCCGCAGGGCCTCGCGGTACTTGGCCACGGTGCGGCGGGCGATGTCGACGCCCGCCTCCTTGAGGATGTCGACGATGCGGTCGTCGCTGAGCACGTCGCCGTCCCGGACCTCGTTGTCGATCATGGACTTGATCCGGTGGCGGATGGCTTCGGCCGAATGGGCCGCGCCGCCGTCGGTGGCGGCGATGGAGGCGGTGAAGAAGAATTTCAGCTCGAACACCCGCGCGGGGTAGCCACGTATTTGTTGGAGGTGACGCGGCTGACGGTGGATTCGTGCATGCCGATGGCGTCGGCCACGGTCTTGAGGTTCAGGGGGCGCAGGAACTCGACACCGAAGGCCAGGAAGGCGTCCTGCTGGCGCACGATCTCGGACGACACCTTGAGGATGGTTTTCGCGCGCTGATCGAGGCTCTTCACCAGCCAGTTGGCCTGGGCCGCGCAGTCGGCCACGAAGGTCTTCTCCTCCTCGCCGCGCGCGCCGCCGGAGACGAGGCCGTGGTAGCGCTTGTCCACCAGCAGACGGGGCAGGGTGTCGCCGTTCAGCTCCACCCGCCAGCCGCCCGCCGGATCGGGGCGCACGAAGACGTCGGGCACCACCGTCTGGGCCGGTTCGCCGCCGAAGGCCGCGCCGGGGCGGGGCGTCAGGGCCTTGAGCTCGGTGATCATCTCGCGGAGGTCTTCGTCATCGACGCCGCAGGCGCGCTTCAGCGCCGCCATGTCGCGGCGGGCCAGAAGCTCCAGATTGTCCAGCAGGCAGGCCATGGCCGGATCGAAGCGGTTGCGCTCGACCAGCTGCAGCTGGAGGCATTCGGGGGCGGAGCGGGCCATGACGCCGGTGGGCTCGAAGCCGTGGCAGACGGCCAGCACGGCCTCCACCTTGTCCATGCCGCAACCGAGACGGTCAGCCACCTCGTTGAGGTCGCCGCGCAGGTAGCCGCCCTCGTCGGTCATGTCGATCAGGGCCTGGGCCACCGCGTGGTCGGCGGGGCTGAATCCGGCCACGGCGGCCTGATCCAGCAGATGCTCCCACAGGGTCTGTTCGCGCCGGTCGGGCCGGTCGTCGGAGCCTTCGCCCGCAGGCTGGCCACCGCCCTTGCCCGCGGACGACCATTCGGACAGGCCGGGCTGGCCCGCCTCGTCGGCGGCGCGGTCGCCGCTGCGCTCGCCCGGGGCGGCGTCGCCGTACAGATCATCGTCGCGGGCGTCCATGGCGCCTTCGGCGTCGCGGGCGGAGCCTTCGGTCAGGTCCCGTTCGGAGGTGTCGCGGTCGTCGGCGGCCTCGACCGGCGCGTCGGCGTCGCGGCGTTCCTCGACGTCGGTCTCGCCCTCGTCGCGCAGCAGAAGGGGATTGCGCTCCAGTTCGGCCTCGACGAAGGCGTCCAGCTCAAGGTTGGACAGTTGCAGAAGCTTGATGGCCTGCTGCAGCTGGGGCGTGATGACCAGCCCCTGGCCCTGTCTGATCTCCAGCCTTTGCCCGATCACGGCGTCGCCCCTGTCGCGTATTGCCCGTCATGGGCCGCGTGGCCCGAAACTTGCTGACGACCATGCCCCCCGAGGGTTAACGCGGCTCTAAGGCCGGCGCCGTTGAACGATCCGTCGGCGCGTGCGCTAAGTGCAGCGGACCTGAACGGAGCGCCCATGAAGACCTGGATCCCCGCCGCCGCCCTGGCGTTCCTGTGCATCAGCTGCATGCCCGCCGAGCCGGCCCCGGCGACGGAGCTGGCGGAGTCCGGGCCGTCTGCGGCGGCTTCGCAGATCCCCGGCGACCAGACGGGGTGTGAGGCGGCGGGCGGCGACTGGCGGCGCGAAGGCCGGCTGGGCGCCTACCGGTGCGTGATCGCCTATGCCGACGCGGGGCAGCCGTGCACCGACGCGGCGCAGTGCCAGGCGAGTGCCGTCTGGCCGACGACAAGCGCCCGCCGGAAGGCGAGGCGGTCACCGGCGTGTGCCAGGCCAATTCCTCGCCCTTCGGCTGCTTCACCCGCGTGGAGAACGGCCGGGCCGCAGCGACCCTGTGCGTCGACTGACGGGCTGATCAGCGCCCGGCGTCGATGGCCGCCACGGCGTCCTCGCAGCGACCGCAGAGGCCGCTGGATTCGCTGAAGTCCGGCATGCGGCGCCAGCAGCGGCGGCATTTGGGAGCGTCGGCGACCTTGACCGTCACCGCCGTCTCGCCCGCCGACAGCTCGGCGCCGGAGGTGCGGAAGACCTCGGCCGGGTCCAGACCGTCGAAGGCGCTGATGGCGTCTGCGGGGGCCGTGACCGAGGGCCAGGCGTCCAGGCGCCGCCGATCAGCTTGTCGCGGCGGGCGGCCTCGAGGGCGTCATTGACCTCTTCCAGCACGGTATCGACCTTGGCCCACCGCGCCGCCTCGGCCGTGTTCTCCCATTCGGCGGGCGTCGCCGGGATGACGCGGGCGCAGTTGGAGCCCGCCTCGGGGAAGCGGGTGGTCCAGGCCTCCTCCATGGTGAAGGGGGTCAGGGGGGCGAGCCAGGCGGTGAGGCGGGTGAAGACCTCGTCCATGACGGTGCGCACGGCCCGGCGCTTGAGGCTGTCCGGGCGGTCGCAGTAGAGGCTGTCCTTGCGGATGTCGAAATAGAGGGCCGACAGGTCGCCGGAGCAGAACTCCAGCACCGGGCGCACCACGTCCTGGAAGTCATAGCGGGCGTAGGCGGCGCGCACCTCGCCGTCCAGCTCCCAGAGGCGGTGCAGGATGTAGCGCTCCAGCGGCGGGAACTGGTCCAGATCGGTCAGGCGCTCGGCCTCGTCGAAGCCGTTCAGGGCGCCCAGCAGGTAGCGGACGGTGTTCCGCAGCTTGCGATAGGCGTCCACCGTGGTCTGCAGGATCTGCTTTCCGATCCGCTGGTCCTCGGCGTAGTCCACCACCGACACCCACAGGCGCAGGATGTCGGCGCCGGACTCGTTGATGACGGTCAGGGGATTGACGGTGTTGCCCTTGGACTTGGACATCTTCTCCCCGTTCTCATCCAGGGTGAAGCCGTGGGTGAGAACCGCCTCATAGGGGGCGCGGCCGCGGGTGCCGCAGGCCTCCAGCAGGGACGACTGGAACCAGCCGCGGTGCTGGTCCGAGCCTTCCAGATAGAGGTCGGCGGGCCATTTTGAATCGGCGCGGCCCTCGATGGTGAAGGCATGGGTGCAGCCGGAATCGAACCAGACGTCGAGGATGTCCTCGACCTTCTCGTAGCGGTCCGGGTCATGGCCGGCGCCGAGGAAGTCGCTGTCGGGGCGGGTGAACCAGGCGTCGGCGCCCTCGGCCTGGACGGCCTCGACAATGCGGGCGTCCACGGCGTCGTCGTGCAGGGGCTGGCCGGTCTGCCGGTCCACGAACATGGCCAGGGGCGTGCCCCAGGCGCGCTGGCGGCTGATCAGCCAGTCGGGGCGCGTCTCGACCATGGAGCGGATGCGGTTGCGCCCGCCCGCCGGGTGGAAGGTGGTGGCGTCGATGGCGGCCAGGGCCTTGTCCCGCAGGCCGTGCTCGCCGTCCAGACGGACGAACCACTGGGGCGTGTTGCGGAAGATGACCGGGGCCTTGGAGCGCCAGCTGTGCGGGTAGGAATGGTCCATGCGCCCGCGGGCCAGCAGGGTCCCGGCCTCGATCAGCTTTTCCATCACCGCGGGGTTGGCCGGGCCGAACTTGCCGGTCTTCTTGCCCTCGGTCTCCAGCACCTTGAGACCGCCGAACAGGGGCACGTGCTCATAGTAGGCGCCGTCGGGATCGACGGTGTCGGGGATCTCGTGATGGCCGTGGGCGCGCCAGACCTCGTAGTCGTCCGCGCCGTGGCCGGGGGCGGTGTGCACGAAGCCGGTGCCCGCCTCGTCGGTCACATGGTCGCCGGCCAGCAGCGGCACCGAATAGCCGAAGCCGGGGTGCAGGGCCGCCAACGGGTGGGCGCATTCCAGACCGGACGGATTGACCGCGTCGACGCGGGTCCAGCCGGCGATTTTCGCCGCCTTGAAGACTTCTTCGGCCAGCTTGTCGGCCAGGATCAGGCGGTCGCCGGGTTTGGCCCAGGGCTCGAACTCCAGCCCTTCCTCCAGCGCGGTGACCTCGTACAGGCCGTAGTCGATCTCGGGGCCGTAGCTGATGGCGCGGTTGGCCGGGATGGTCCACGGGGTGGTGGTCCAGATGACGATGGCGGGCGTGGCGTGGCGGAAGGCCAGCAGGTCGTCGGGATGGTCGTCCGTGGCGCCGGTGACCGGGAATTTTACCCAGATCGTGGGGCTGTTGTGCTCGTGGTACTCGATCTCGGCGTCGGCCAGGGCGGTGCGCTCCACCGGCGACCACATGACGGGCTTGGAGCCGCGATAGAGCTGGCCGCTGTTCTTGAACTTGTGGAATTCCTTCACGATGGCCGCCTCGGTGGCGAAGTCCATGGTGGCGTAGCGGCCGTCCCAGTTTCCGACGATGCCGAGGCGCTTGAACTGTTCGCGCTGCACGTCGATCCAGCCGGCGGCGTAGTCGCGGCAGGCCTGACGGAACTCCGCCTTGGAGACCTCATCCTTGCGGCGGCCTTGGCCCGGAACTGCTCCTCGATCTTCCACTCGATGGGCAGGCCGTGGCAGTCCCAGCCGGGAACGTAGTCCACGTCGTTGCCCAGCAGGAACTGGGAGCGGACCACGAAGTCCTTCAGGGTCTTGTTCAGCGCATGGCCGATGTGGATGTCGCCGTTGGCGTAGGGCGGGCCGTCGTGCAGCACGAACAGGGGCGCGCCCTCGGCCTGACGCTGCTTGCGCAGGTCGGCGTAGAGGTCGCCCCAGGCGGCCAGGATCTCCGGCTCCTTTTTCGGCAGACCGCCGCGCATGGGGAACGGGGTGTCGGGCAGGAAGACGGTGTCGCGATAGTCGCGGCCATCGGGAGTCTGGGGGGCGTCGGCCATGGGTGTCTCAGGCTGGTATGCTTGTCGGTTGCGGGTGATTTCTGGACCCCGGCGTGCGCGGGGCCAAGCCCTGAAGCGCTACGCCGGGCGGCGAATGGAAATCAGGATGATGCGCGCACGAACCGTCATGGCGGCCGGTCTAGCAGAGGCCGTCAGCTATGGACAGTGGCCAGGACGGGGACGCGGCGGCGGGATGGGCGCATGACAGGGGAGGGCGTGATGCGGCGGATGATGATGGCGGCGGTTCTGGGCCTGGGGCTGGCGGCGTGCGGCGCGGCGGATGAGCCAGAAGCCACGCCCGGGGTCGAGGCGCCTGCAGCGGCGGAAGAGACCAAGCCGGAGGCGGACGCGCCGGAGGCGGCGGCCGACCCGACGGAGACGGCGCGGGGCGAGGCGGAGGCCTTTGTGCGGACTCTCTACACGCGGATGGACGACGCCGATTTCGCGCCGCTGGATCCGGCGGTGGCGGGACAAGTGTTCACCGCCGAGGTGGCGGGGATGCTGGAGGCGGCGCGGGCCTGGCCCGACGAAGGCCTGCACCCGGCGCTGGAGGCCGATCCGGTGTGCCTGTGCCAGGACCCCCACGGCCTGACCCTGCGCGAGGTCAGCGTGGTCGAGGCCTCGGCCGACCGGGCGGCGGTGCGGGCGCGCTTCGACTTCGGCAAGGCGGACGACGCCGAGAGCGCGCGGGCGCCGCTGTTCATCCTGCGGCGCGAGGCGGACGGCTGGCGCGTGGACGACATCCGCACCGACGACGGGTTCTCGTTCCGGCGGACGCTGGCGGAGTGATCAGTCGCGGATGAAGGCGCCGGCGATCCAGCTGACCACGCCGGTGACCACGGCGGCGCCGATGGCGGGCCAGAAGCCGCTGACCGTGAAGCCGTCGAAGAAGGCCGAGGCCAGGCCGATCATGGCGGCGTTCACCACCAGCAGGAACAGGCCCAGGGTGATGACCGTGATGGGGAAGGTGATGATCACCAGAATGGGCCGGATCACCGCATTGATCAGGCCCAGCACAAGGGCGGCCAGGATCAGCACTGTGGTGCTGCTGAACTCGACGCCCGCGATCAGGACCGACGACAGCCACAGGCCGAGGGCCGTGACCAGCCACTGGACGATGAAACGGACCATGAGCGCCTCCCTTTGAACCGGCGCGAGCATAGCGCGCGCGGCGGGATTGGCTGCATCAATCGGCGGGTCCGGCGGGGGAATAGGCGTAGGCGCCGAACACCGACCCGACGAAGCCGCCGGCGGTGCGGGTGCTGAGGATGCTGGCGTCGCCGTCGGTGACAAGCGCCGTCCACTGACCGTCCGGTGTGGCGAAGGCCAGGTCGATCTCGCCGACGTCGACGCTGGCCCGCAGGCGCAGGGGTTGGCCGGGGGCGACGGGCAGGGGGGCGGAGGCGACGATGACGCCGCGCGCCGGATCGTCCGGCCCGGCCCGGCGCTCGACCAGCACCACGTCCTGACCCTCATGACGGCCGACGCCGATGAACCACCAGAAGTCGTCGCTCTGGAAGGCGGCGAGGCCCGCGCGGTCGCCGTCGTGGGCCGGGGTGAAGCGCACCTCGGTGGAGGCGGCGGCGGTCATGTGCTGCTGGCGGCGGGCGGCGAAGGACGGATTGGCCATGTCGCCAAGGCCCTGCGGCCGGGCGGTCAGGTGCAGGGCGCCGCCTGAGACGCTGAACCAGTCCGAGCGGGGGTTGCGGACGGTCAGCCAGTGGATGGGCAGGGCCTCGCCGTCGAAGTCCTCGGTGACGCTGAACGGGCCGGTGGTGGGCAGGTCAGGCGCGGGCTGCTCGGGCAGGTCGGGGCGGTCCAGCACATGGGGGATGACCTCGCCCGGCGCGGTGATGCGCGGCCAGCCGTTCTCCCATGTCACGGGCATCAGGAAGGTCTCGCGCCCGGTGTTGTAGAAGTCCTCGCCATAGGGACGCACGGCCAGGAAGGTGGCCCACCAGTCCCCGTCCGGCGTCTGGACCAGATCGGCGTGGCCCGCCGAGGTGATGGGGAAGTCCCGGTCGCGCGGCAGGTCGCGCTGGGTCAGGAAGGGGTTGTCCGGATCGGGCGTATAGGGCCCGTCGGGCCGGTCGGCGACCAGGGCGACCTGGGAGTGCGCCTCGGCCGTGCCGCCCTCGGCCGCGGTCAGCACATAGCGGCCGTCGACCTTGTAGATGTGCGGCCCCTCGATCCAGATGGGCTGGGTCGAGAAGTCCACGCCGCCGTCCACCAGCAGGGTGCGCGGGCCCTGGGTGGACAGGGTCTCCAGATCGAAACGCTGGATCCAGATGGCGCGGTGGCCCTCGTATTCCGGCTCGCGGTCCGGCGGGCCGTTGTTGAGGATCCAGGCCGAGCCGTCCTCGTCGATGAACAGGGCCGGGTCGATGCCGCCCGCCAGATCCGGCAGCCAGACCGGGTCGGACCACGGTCCCGCCGGGTCGGTGGCGGTGATGACGAAATTGTCGCCGCAGTCCACGCAGGTGTTGAGGATGTAGAAGACCCCCTCGTGGTGCTCGATGGTCGGGGCGAACAGGCCGCGCGACAGGCCCAGCGTTCCGAAGTCCACCTGGTCCGGCCTGTCGATGGCGTTGCCGATCTGGGTCCAGTTGACCAGATCGCGGCTGTGGAACACGGGCAGGCCGGGGAAGTAGGCGAAGGTCGAGGTGACCAGATAATAGTCCTCGCCCGCGCGGGTGTTGGACGGGTCGGGATAGAAGCCGGACAGGATCGGGTTGCGGAACTGGCCGGGGCCGGGCTGGACCACCGCGTGCTCCGGATCGGCGCCCTCATAGGCGAACCAGTCGAAACGGGCGGTGGGGGCGTCCTGCGCGAAGGCGGGCGCAGTCAGGGCGAGGCCGGCCGCGAGGGCCGTCAGGGCGTATTTCATGATGTCCTCCCGCGCCGCCGGGCGGCGTCATTGTTAGCGCTATCATGGGTGGAGAGGGGCGGTGTGTCCAGAGGGTCTGCGTACCCTCACCCCGCCGCGCAGTTGTTGCGGATGAACTCGGTCTGCAGGGGCATGTAATCGGCGGAGGTGCGCATGACGCGGCGGATTTCGGCAAGGCGGGCGCGGGTTTCGTCCAGGCTCAGGACGTCGGCGACGGGGTCGTAGCCGCGGGCCTTCAGGCCCTGGCCGACCATGACGGCCATCCAGCTGGTGTCGTTGAACAGCTCGTCGTTCTCGCGGAAGATCCGGCCGTAGCCTTCGAACAGGCGGTATTTCTCCTTGAGGCTGTCGGGCACGTCCATGGTGCGGCAGCGGTCCCAGAACGGCGTGTCGTCCCGTTCGGTCAGGTGATAGTGCAGGATGATGAAGTCGCGGACCTGTTCGGTCTCGACCTGGGTCATGCGGTTGAAGCGCTCGCGGTCAGCGGGCTCGAAGCGCTTGTCCGGGAACATCTGCATCAGCTTGGCGACGCCGCTCTGGATCAGGTGGATGCTGGTGGACTCCAGCGGCTCGATGAAGCCGGACGACAGGCCGATGGCCACCACGTTCTTGACCCAGGCCTGTTTGCGCCGCCCGGTGACGAAACGCAGAAAGCGCGGGTCGGCCAGGGGCTTGCCGTCCAGATTGGCCAGCAGGGTCTCGGCGGCCTGATCGTCGCTGATGTGGTCGCTGGAATAGACGTAGCCGTTGCCGGTGCGGTGCTGCAGCGGGATACGCCACTGCCAGCCGGCGTCGCGGGCGGTGGAGCGGGTGTAGGGGGTGAAGGTCGGCACGCTCTCGCAGGGCACGGCGGCGGCGCGGTCGCAGGGCAGCCACCGGGTCCAGTCCTCGTAGCCGGTCTTGAGCGTCTGTTCGATCAGCAGGCCCCGGAAGCCGGAGCAGTCGATGAACAGCTCGCCCTCGATGCGTTCGCCGCTTTCCAGCTTCACGGCCTGGATGAAGCCGTCCTCGGCGCGCTGCTCCACATCGACGATCTTGCCCTCGCGGCGCACGACGCCCCGCTCCTCGGCGAAGCCGCGCAGGAAGCGGGCGTAGAGGCCGGCGTCGAAGTGGAAGGCGTAGGCGATCCTGGACAAAGGCGAGCGGCCCGCGTCGATGGCGCGCATGAAGCGGTTCTCGGCCGCCGCCACGGCCTGCAGCGAATAGTCCTCCAGCCGGTGCGGGTCGCCCGCCAGATGCAGCCGCTGCCAGTAGGCGTGGAAGGACACCCCCTCCATGTCCACGCCGAACGGGCCGAAGGGGTGGAAATAGGTGTGGCCCTTCCTGCCCCAGTCCACGAACTGGATGCCCAGCTTGAAGGAGCCCTGGGTCTTGCGGACGAACTCGTCCTCATCCAGGCCCAGCATGCGGTTGTAGATGCCGATCTGGGGGATGGTGGCCTCGCCGACCCCGACGATGCCGATGTCGTCGGATTCCACCAGGGTGATGTCGGCGAAGTCGCGGCCCAGCAATTTGGCCATGGCGGCGGCGGTCATCCAGCCGGCCGTGCCGCCGCCGACGATGACGATCTTCCGGATGCGGTGGTCGGTGGTGTCGGTCATGGGGCCTCAGGCGGGGACGGATTCAGGTTCGGGCGCGGCGCAGTGGCGGGCCAGGAAGTCGGCGTGATCGGGCAGGCTTTCGGCCGCCGCGCGGATGGTGGTGCGCAGCTCCTCCATGGCGCGGGCCACGTCAGCCTCGGGGATGGAGTCGACGAGGGGGTCGTACCGCTGGGGCATGACGTTCTGGCCGATCAGCACGGCCATCCAGCTGGACTCGGCGAACAACTCGTCCTCGTGGCGGAAGAAGCGGCCGGCGCCCCGGAACAGGTCGAGCTTGTGTTGCAGGGAGTCGGGGATGGCCATGGTGCGGACGTGGTCCCAAAGGTCCAGGCCGGTGCGCTCGTTGGCGTGGTAGTGCAGGATGATGAAGTCGCGGATCTGCTCGATCTGGACATTGGTCAGGCGGTTGTACTCGTCGATGGCCACCGGGTCGAAGCCCCGGTGCGGGAACAGGGCCAGCAGCTTGGTGATGCCGGCCTGGATCAGGTGAATGCTGGTGGACTCCAGCGGCTCCAGAAAGCCTGAGGCCAGGCCCAGGGCGACGCAGTTCTTGACCCAGGCCTTCCTGCGGCGCCCGGCCCGGAAGCTGAGGATCCGGGGGTCGGTGACGGGCTTGCCGTCCAGATTGGCCATGACGGTGTCGGCGGCCTGATCGTCGGAGATGTGGGCGCTGGAATAGACATAGCCCGTGCCGACCCGGTGCTGGAGCGGGATGCGCCATTGCCAGCCGGCCTCGCGGGCGGTGGAGCGGGTGAAGGGGGAGATGGCGTTGTCGTTGAGGCACTGGACCGCCACGGCCCGGTCGCAGGGCAGCCAGTGGCTCCAGTCCTCGAACCCGGCCTTGAGGGCCTGTTCGATCAGCAGGCCCCGGAAGCCGGTGCAGTCGATGAACAGCTCGCCTTCGACCCGGCGGCCGTCGTCCAGCACGATGGCGTCGATGAAGCCGTCTTCGGGGCGCTGCTCCACCGAGACGACCTTGCCCTCCTGACGCACCACCCCGCGCGTCTCGGCATGGTCGCGCAGGAAGCGGGCGTAGCGGGCGGCGTCGAAATGATAGGCCCAGGACATGGGGGTCAGGGGCGAGCGGTGCTGCGGGGGCAGGGCGCCGAAGCGGTTCAGGCGCGCGGCCACGCCGCACAGATTGTAGTCGCCGAACTCCGCGGCGCGGCCCTCGCGGTGCATCTTGAGCCAGAACTGATGGAATTTGACCGCATTGATGTCGGCGCCGAAGGGGCCGAACGGGTGCTGATAGGTGTGGCCGGGGCGGGTCCAGTCCACGAACTCGATGGCCAGCTTGTAGGAGCCGCGGGTGGCTTGAAGAAAGGCGCGCTCGTCCAGGCCCAGCATCTCGTTGAAGGTTCGGATGGGCGGGATCGTCGCCTCGCCCACGCCCACGGTTCCGATGGTGTCGGACTCCACCAGGGTCACGCTGGTGACGCCGTTCGCGATGAGGCGGGACAGGGCTGCGGCCGCCATCCAACCGGCTGTGCCGCCGCCGACGATGACCACGTTTCGGATCAGATCCGGCTGGATCATGGGGCGGGGTTCCAGGGCGGCAAGGTGGAGGCGGTGCGGGAGGCCAGGTCGCGGATGCGGTCGGCGCGGGCGGCCAGCATGGCGGGGTCCAGCGCCTCGGCCATCGGGTCGACGCGGCGCGGCCGGACGCCTGAGGCCAGCAGGGCGGCGGCGAGGAAGCCGGGGGTGAAGGGCTCCTGTTCGCGGCGGCTGACCCGGCCCCGGGCTTCGAACAGGGCCAGGCGGTGGGCGGCGGGCGCGGTCAGCGTCGCGCCTGACGGCGCAGCAGCATCAGGGCGAAGTCGCGGTCGGCCTCCACCTCGGCGGTCATCAGCCGGTCGAACTCGCGCGCCTCGACCGCCCCGTCGGCGGTGGCGGGCCACAGCCGGACCAGATGCCCGGCGGCGCGGTGGATCAGATGCAGGGCCCCGGCGCCCAGCGGCGGCAGGACCTGGGCGGCGGCGCCGACGGCGATGACGTTGCGGTCCCGGAAGCGGTCCCGGCGGCCGGGTTGGAAGGGCGCGCCGTCGCCGCCCCGGGTCAGCCGCGCCTGCACCCGACGGCCGGGCAGGGGGGCGTCGCGCTCGAGGCCGTCGCCGGGGGTGCGGAAGACGAGATGGAGCGGCGGTTCGCTGTCGGGCGTGTCTCCACATGGAGACGGTCGAAGGGGAGGTCGCTGGCCCACGACTGGAGCGGCGCGTCGGTCAGGACCGCGGCCGGGCCTGAGGCGTCGATGAACAGGTCGCCGGGCACGGTCGCGCCGTCCGCGAGGGAGACGGCGGCGACGGCGCCGGACGGGGCGCGCTCCACCGTCCTGACCGCGCCCTCGATGACGGTCGCGCCGGCTTTCAGGGCGTGGCGGCGCAGCAGGGCGGCGTAGGGCCCTGCGTCGAGGCTGAGCCCGTGGTCCAGGGTGGAGAGGAAGGAGGCCGGGTCCGTCGAGGGCGGGGCGTAGCGGCGCCGGCGCGCGGCCTGGGCGGACAGGGAATGGTCGGCCAGGGCGTCGAGACGGTCCAGCCGGGCCAGCTGCTGGTGGAAGGTGACCGAGGCCATGTCAGCGCCGGTCTGGCCGAAGGGGATGAAGGCGGGGGCGTCGCCCCACCCCTCCAGCGCCAGGCCGAACAGGGGCACGGCGGCGGCCATGACCTCCGCGTCGTGTAGGCCGAGGTCGGCGTGATGATCGCGGATCGCCGGGGGCGCGGTCAGGGCCGGGCCGTAGGGATCCACATCGCCGGGCGAGGGCTGGGTGATGACGGTGACGCGGGCGGGGGCGCCTCGGCTGATCGCCAGGGCCATGATCCAGGCGGCGGGGCCGTCGCCGACGATGACCGTCCCGGTGGAGCGGGCGTCGCTCATGCCCGGGCCTCGGCCATGACGGCGGCGCGGGCGGCGCCCAGGACGTCTGCGTGGCGAGGCTGGCGCTCGGCCAGGCCGGCGATGCGGCGGCGCTGGCCTTCCAGATCGGCGCGCACGGCGGCGGGGTCGAGATCGTCCAGGCGCGGGTCCCAGCGGCGGGGGGTGACATGCTGGCCCACATAGACCGCGACCCAGCTGGGATGCAGGAAGACGCCGTGCTCATAGGCGGCCACGACCCCACGCTCGCGGAACAGCTCCATCTTCCAGGCCAGGGAATCGGGGATGGTCATGGTGCGGCAGTGGTTCCAGAACTCGGAATCGTCGCGCGTGGTGGCGTGATAGTGCAGCACCAGGAAATCGCGGATGCGCTCGTACTCCATGTCCATGGTCTGGTTGAACTCGGCGGCGTCGGACGGGTCCCAGTCGCCGGTTGGGAACAGGTCCAGCAGATAGCCGATGGCGGCCTGGATCAGATGGATCGAGGTGGACTCCAGCGGCTCGAGGAACCCGGACGCCAGGCCGATGGCCACGCAGTTGCGGTTCCACTGGAGCTTGCGCTTGCCGGTGAGGAACCGCAGGCGGTTGGGCGGGGCCAGGGCGGCGCCCTCCAGCTGGTCCATCAGGGCGGTCTCGGCCGCGTCGTCGTCGAGGAAGGCGCTGCAATAGACATGGCCGTTGCCGACGCGGTGCTGCAGCGGGATGCGCCAGGCCCAGCCGGCCTTGAGCGCCGTGGCGCGGGTGGCGGGGGGGAAGAGACCGCCGTGCTCGCAGGGCAGGGCCACGGCCCGGTCGCAGGGCAGCCAGCGGGTCCAGTCATGATAGCCGGTCTTCATGGCCTGCTCGATCACCAGCCCCCGAAAGCCGGAGCAGTCGATGACCAGATCGGCGTCGATGCGCTCGCCGCTTTCCAGCGTCACATGGGTGACGAAACCGGTCTCGCCATGCAGGGCGACGTCGGCGATGCGGCCCTCTGTGCGCACCACGCCGCGCGCCTCGGAATAGCGACGCAGATAGGCGGCGTAGAGCGAGGCGTCGAACTGGTAAGCATACGAAAAGCCCGACAGGGGCGAGGCCGGGTCGGTCGAGGGATGGGTGAAACGCTCGCGCCGCGCCATGGCGACGGGCAGGCTCCAGGCCTCCAGGGACTCTGGCGCGCCCGCGCGGGTCCACAGGTGGTGGAACAACTCGACCTCATGGGCGGCGGGATCGGCGCCGTAGGCCCCGAACGGATGGATGTAGCTGTCGCCCAGCCGGCCCCAGTCCCGGAACTCGATGCCCAGCTTGAAGGTGGCCTGGGTGCGGGACAGGAAATCCGCCTCGTTGATCCCCAGCCGGGTGTTGAAGTGGCGGATGTGGGGAATGGTGGATTCGCCCACGCCCACCGTGCCGATGGCCTCGGACTCCACCAGACGGATGTCCAGCGCCAACCCTTTCAGGGTCTCGGACAGGGCGGCGGCGGTCATCCAGCCGGCGGTGCCGCCGCCGACGATCAGCACCTTGGTGATGCATTTGTCCGACATGCTGTTGCGCTCTCCCCACAGCGCTTTCTTTCCATCTAGAGGCAGAAAAATGGCGCGGTCAATGCCGTCTATCGTGTCGGGGAAGCGTTCCAAAGCCCTGTTTTTCAAGGGAGGAACGGCTGAAACCCCAGTGCGGGTCCCGGGATGTGGCGGGATTGCGTCACCCATTACGTCAGGGAAAGGAGGACTTGCGGAACCGGAAAAGCTAGGCTACGACTTCATTAATCAGACATTTGGCTCTGCCCCAATTTGGTAGCGCTAACAAAAGAAAATGCTGGGGAGGAAATCGGGTGCATACTTCAAGAACAACACGTGCGGACTCCGTCCGCTTCGGAGCCGGCCTGAAGGCCGGCGCCTCCGTCGCGGTCATCGCCGCGGTCATGGCCGCGACGCCGGCCATGGCGCAGGACGCGCCGCCGGATGACGACGCCGTCGAGGTCGAGGAGGTCGTCATCACCGGCATCCGCGCCAGCCTGCGCAGCTCGCAGGAGATCAAGCGGAACTCGGAGGTCTTCGTCGATTCCATCACCGCCGAGGACATCGGGGCCCTGCCGGACCGCAGCGTGACCGAGGCCCTGCAGCGGGTGCCGGGCGTGTCCATCGACCGCTTCCGCGCCGGTGTCGATCCGGACCACTTCTCCATCGAGGGCTCGGGCGTGGTCGTCCGCGGCCTGACCTGGGTGCGAAGCGAGCTGAACGGCCGCGACACCTTCAGCGCCACCAACGGCCGCGTGCTGAGCTTCTCGGACGTGCCCGCCGAACTGATGGGCGGCGTGGACGTGTTCAAGAACCCGTCCGCCGACATGGTCGAGGGCGGCATCTCCGGAACCATCAATCTGCGCACCCGCGTGCCGTTCGACTCGCCGGGCCGCGTCCTGGCGGGGTCGGTCGAGGCCAGCTACGGCGACTTCGCCGAGGAGTGGACCCCGACGGTCTCGCTGCTCTACAGCGACCGCTGGGACACCGAAGCGGGCGAATTCGGCCTGCTGCTGAACGCGGTGAGCTCTGAACTGACCGCCCGCAGCGACGGCCAGCAGATCTCCAACTACGCGCCGCGCACCCTGTACAGCAACGGCGACGTGGTGGGCCCGGCCGGCACCGAGGTGGGCCAGGTCTGGTTCCCGCGCGGCGCGGCCTTCCGCAGCCAGATCTTTGATCGCGAGCGGACGGGCTATGCGGCCGCCGGTCAGTGGCGCAGCCCGGACCGGACCATGGAGGCGACCGCGCAGTTCCTGCGTTCGGACTCCACCCAGGCGTGGACCGAGCACGCCATGGAGATCGCCACGGACAATGTGTCGAACAACGGCGACTCCCAGGCGCTTCAGGGGACGACCCTGGACTTCGGCCCTGACGGCCTGTTCACCAACGGCGTCATCACCGGCCAGACCGGCTGGCGGGACGATCAGAACGGGGCCGATCCGCGGACGCCCGCCTGGGGCCTGCAGAGCAACAACATCCGCCGCGATGTCCATCAGGAGTATGTGACCACGGACTATGGTCTGAACTTCAAGTGGACGCCGACCGAGCGCCTGCGCGTCAACTTCGATTATCAGCACGTGGATTCGACGGTCGATGTCATCGACGCGGGGCTGTGGAACTCCACGTTCCAGTACGCCGACATTCAGATGCAGGGCAGCGACATCCCGATCGTCACCTTCCTGACGCCGGATCGCCGCGCGCCGGACGGCAGCATCTGTACGGGTCCGGCGACGAACAACTGTCCGACGTATGGCGTCAGCCCGAACGACAGTCTGTCGAACCCGTACAACACCTTCACCCGCTCAGCGATGGACCACATCGAGGAGAGCGAGGGCACCCTGGACGCGGTGCGCATCGACGTCGACTATCAGTTCTTCGACATGCCGATCCTGGAATCCGTCCGCTTCGGCGTGCGGCGTTCGGAGCGGGACCAGACCACCCGATTCAGCACCTACAACTGGGGCGTGGTCAGCGAAATCTGGGGCGGCGGCGGACCCGTCTGGCTGGATGAAGCGGCCAACGGCGACCCGGCCACCGGAGGCGGCGCTACCCCGAGCGATTTCCACCGGACCTTCAACTTCGACAACTTCATGCGGGGCGAGGTGCCCAATCCGACGGGCGGCCAGCCGCGGCTGTTCTATGGGTCGAACATCGTCCAGAACTATCAGGACTATGTGGATTACGCCCTGCTGATGGGCGACGAGTGGCGCGCCCGAAACGGCGCTGACGGCTGCCCGCAGAACTGGGTGCCTCTGGCCATGCGTTGCGGCGTCAATCCCGGCACGCCGTTCCTTCCGCAGGAGATCAACCCTGTTCAGGAAGACACCAACGCGGCCTACGCCATGCTGCGCTTCCGGGGCGATCTGGACAACGGCGTCCAGCTGAGCGGCAATGTCGGCATCCGTTATGTGGACATGGAGCGTTCGGCGGAGGGTGTCCGCGCGTTCACGCAGCAGAACTTCACGTCCGAAGCCGAATGTACGGCGCCCCTGCCTCCGGGTGAGGAGCGGTCGGCGTTCTGCGGTCTGGACCCGGCGGTGCGCGCCGAGGCCCGCGCCTTCGCCAACGGCGCCACGTTCGAGGACAATGCGGAAACCTCGTTCGACTACTGGCTGCCCAGCGTCAATGTGTTGGCGCGGCTGGACAACGGGCTGCAGTTCCGTTTCGGCGTCTCGCGGGCCATCACGCTGCCGGACATCGGCCTGACGCGGAACTACTACAACGTGGCGCTGTCGGCTCTGGAGGATGACATCATCAACGGCCGGCCGACCGGACGCTTCAACGTCGGCAACGCCTACCTTCGCCCGATCGACTCGGTGAATTTCGACGCCTCGGCCGAATGGTACTTCGATGATGTGGGGTCGATCACCCTGTCGGTGTTCTACAAGCGCCTGAAGGATGTGATCACCAACGGCGTCACCCGGACTCGTTCACCAACAACGGCGCCACCTTCGACGCGGTGGTGACCCAGCCGGTGAACTCGGACGAGACGGGTTCGGTCCAGGGCTTCGAGCTGGCCTACCAGCAGGTCTACCACTTCCTGCCGGCGCCGTGGGACGGCCTGGGTGTGAACGCCAACTACACCTATGTGGACTCCGAGGGCGTCAGCCAGAGCACCCTGTCGGCCACGGATCCGGACGTGGGATCGGGCCGGGTGGCGAATGTGGACACCGGTCTGCTGCCGCTGCAGGGCCTGTCGGAGCACACGGCGAACTTCGCCGCCTTCTACGAGAAGGGGCCGTTGTCCATGCGCCTGGCCTACTCCTACCGCTCGGACTTCGTGGTGACGGTGCGCGACGTGATCGTGCCCTTCGCCCCGATCATCCAGGAAGGCGGCGGCCAGCTGGACGGCTCGTTCTTCTACACGGTCAACGACAACTTCAGGATCGGGGTGCAGGGGGTCAATCTGACCAATGAGATCACCCGCACCAGTCAGGTCCTGAACAACGATCTCCTGACGGCCGGACGGTCCTGGTTCATGAACGATCGCCGCTTCACCGTGGTGCTGCGCGCGACCTTCTAGAGCTGGTCGGTCGACTTGGGGGCGGATCGCCGGTTCGCCGGAGGCCGCCCCTTTTTCTTTTCGTCCGCCCCGCGCGTGATGTGAGCGGGGGGATCACGGGAGCGCCGCATGACGGCCGCGGAGTTGAGCGTCGTATTCTTCCTGCAGCTGGCCGTGATCCTGGCCGCCTGCCGGATCGTCGGCTGGGCCGCGAAGCGCTGGCTGGGCCAGCCGCAGGTGGTGGGCGAGATGATCGCCGGGGTGATCCTCGGGCCGTCGCTGTTCGGCCTGCTGGCCCCCGAGATCCAGGGCATGCTGTTTCCCGCGGAATCCCGGGACGTCCTCTATGTCGGCGCCCAGCTTGGCGTGGGCCTCTACATGTTCCTGGTGGGGCTGGGGTTCCGTACGGATCACTTCCTGAGTCAGGCGAAAAGCGCCGCGGCGGTGTCCTTCGCCGGCACGGCCGCGCCGTTCCTGCTGGCGGTGCTGATCACGCCGTGGCTGCTCAATACGCCGGGTCTGTTCAGCGACCGGGCGACCCTGGCCCAGGCCATGCTGTTCATGGGCGCGGCCATCTCCATCACCGCCTTTCCCATGCTGGCGCGCATCATCCATGAGCGCGGGCTGTCGGGCACGCCGCTGGGAACCCTGTCCCTGTCGGCCGGGGCCATCGGCGATGCGGGGGCCTGGATCATCCTTGCCATCGTCCTGGCCAGCTTCGGCGCCGGCGCCGGCATGGCGGTCACCGCCGTGGGCGGGGCGGCCCTGTTCATGGTGTTCATGACCACCATCGGTCGCAGGCTGCTGGTGCGGCTGGGCGACATGGCCGAGCGCGAAGGCGGCGTCGGGCCCGGGCTGATGGCCGTGACCCTGATGCTGTTCGCCCTGTCGGCCTTCGCCATGGACGCCATCGGCATTCACGCGGTGTTCGGCGGCTTCCTGCTGGGCGCGGTGATGCCCAGGGGGCTGTTCGCCGAACAGGTGCGCAAGCAACTGGAGCCGTTCACGGTGGTGGTGCTGCTGCCGATGTTCTTCACCTATTCGGGCCTGAACACCCAGCTGACGGCGGTGGACAGCTGGCCGCTGCTGCTCATCGCCCTTGTGGTGCTGGCGGGGTCGGTGCTGGCCAAGTTCGGCGCCTGCTGGGCGGCGGCGCGTCTGACCGGCCAGGACAACGCCACGGCCCTGGGCATCGGCGCCCTGATGAACGCCCGGGGCCTGATGGAGCTGATCATCATCAACATCGGCCTGCAGCGCGGTCTGATCGGCCCCGCGCTGTTCTCGATCCTGGTGCTGATGGCCATCGTCACCACCCTCATGGCCTCGCCCCTGTTCGAGCGCGTCTATGGCCGCAAGGCCCGGGCGCGGGGCGAACTTGGCCAGTTGGCCGACCCTGAACCCGGCGCGCCTCCCGGCGCCGCAAGCGTGAGAGACACATCATGATGAACCGTCGCCAGGCCCTGAGCCTGTCCGCCGTCGGCCTGCTGGCCGCCTGCGAGTCCGCAAATGCACGAGGGCAGGGGACCCCGACCCCCTCCCTGCATGAGCTGGCCCAGAGAAAGGGCATGCGCTTCGGCAGCGCTGTGGGCGCCGGGCAGCCGGGGACCGTGACAGCCTCCCTGGATGATCCGCGCTATCGCGAAATCCTGGCCCGCGAGTGCGGCATGCTGGTGCATGAGAATGAACTCAAGTGGTACGTGCTGCGGCCCGACGTGAACACCTATGACTATGTGCGGGCTGACCGGGTGATGGATTTCGCGGCGCAGCACGGCATGGGCGTGCGGGGCCACACCCTGGTCTGGCACCATCCGCGCTGGTTTCCCGAATGGCTGGAGACCCACGATTACGGCGCGCGTCCGGCGGCCGAGGCCGAGCGTCTGGTGGTGGAGCACATCAACGCCATCGTCGACAGATACGGCGACCGGATCGATTCCTGGGACGTGGTCAACGAGACCGTGGACGAGAACACCGGAGCCCTGCGCGAGACGGCCCTGTCGCGCCATCTGGGTCATCAGGAGATCATCGACCTGTCCTTCCACACGGCGCGGGCGGCGGCCCCGAACGCCCAGCTGGTCTACAATGACTACATGAGCTGGGAGGCCGGCCACGAGCAGCATCAGGCGGGCGTCCTGCGTCTGCTGGAAGGGATGAAGGCGCGCGGCGTGCCCATCGACGCCCTGGGAATCCAGAGCCACATCGGCTCGGGCAACAGCGATGACTCCGTCGGCTTCGACACGGCGCGCGAAGGCAACTGGCGCCGGTTCATGGACGAGGTCACGGGCATGGGCCTGGACATCGTCATCAGCGAGTTCGACGTGCACGACAAGAACCTGCCCGCCGACATTCCCTCGCGGGACCAGGCGGTGGCCGAGCTGGCGCGGCGGTATCTGGACCTGATGCTGAGCTATCCGCAGACCAAGGACGTGCTGGCCTGGGGCATGGTGGATTCCTACTCTTGGCTGCAGACCCACTGGGTGCGGCCCGACGGGATCGCCAAGCGGCCGACGCCCTACGACGCTGCGTACCAGCCCAAGCCCTTGCGCCAGGCCATCGCCGACGCCTTCATCGCCGCCCCGGCGCGCTAGGTCATTCTGTTCCCATGCCCGTCATCACCGCCGCCCGCACCATCGTGACCTGTCCCGGGCGTAATTTCGTCACCCTGAAGATCGAGACCGACGCGGGGATCAGCGGCGTGGGCGACGCCACCCTGAACGGGCGCGAACTGGCGGTGGACGCCTATCTGGCCGAGCACGTCATTCCCTGTCTGATCGGCAGGGACGCGCACCGCATCGAGGACATCTGGCAGTACCTCTACCGGGGCGCCTACTGGCGGCGCGGGCCGGTGACCATGACCGCCATCGCGGCGGTGGACATGGCGCTGTGGGACATCAAGGCCAAGGTGGCGGGGCTGCCACTGTATCAGCTTCTGGGCGGGGCGTGCCGCGAGGGGGTGATGGTCTACGGCCACGCCAACGGCGAGACGGTGGACGAGACCGTGGCCCAGGCGGCGGACTATGTGGCCAGGGGCTACAAGGCGGTGCGGCTGCAGACCGCGGTGCCCGGGGTGAAGGGGACCTACGGCGTCTCGAAGGACAAGATGTTCTACGAGCCCGCCGACGCGGCCCTGCCGACGGAGACGCAGTGGGCGACCGAGCCCTATCTGAGGACAGCGCCGCAGCTGTTCGACGCGGCGCGCGAGGCGCTGGGCTGGGACGTGCATCTGCTGCACGACGTGCACCACCGGCTGACGCCCATCGAGGCGGGGCGGCTGGGCAAGGACCTGGAGCCTTACCGCCTGTTCTGGATGGAGGACGCGGTGGCGGCCGAGAACCAGGCCGGGTTCCGCCTGATCCGCCAGCACACCACCACCCCGCTGGCGGTGGGCGAGGTGTTCAACTCCATCTGGGACTGCAAGACCCTGATCGAGGAGCAGCTGATCGACTACATCCGCGCCACGGTGGTGCACGCCGGCGGGATCACGCACCTGCGCCGGATCGCGGCCCTGGCCGATCTCTACAAGGTGCGCACCGGGTGTCACGGGGCGACGGATCTGTCGCCGGTGGCCATGGCGGCGGCCCTCCACTTCGACCTGTCGATCCCGAATTTCGGCATCCAGGAATACATGCGCCACACCCCCGAAACGGACGCGGTGTTTCCCCACGCCTACAGCTTCGCGGACGGGATGATGCACCCGGGCGAGGCGCCGGGGCTGGGCGTGGACATCGACGAGGATCTGGCGGCGCAGCATCCGTACAGCCCCGCCTGTCTGCCGGTCGCGCGCCTGCCCGACGGGTCCATGACCGACTGGTGAGACGCCGCGCCCCGCGAGGAAGGACCACGAGATGAGCGAGATTCAGGTTGAACGCGGTCCGCGCGCCTTTCGGGGCAACTACCGCTGGGTGATCTGCGCCCTGCTGTTCCTCGCCATCACCATCAACTACGTGGACCGGCTGATCTTCGGCGTGCTGAAGCCGGTGCTGGAGGTGGAGTTCGGCTGGAGCGAGAGCGACTACGCCAACATCGTGGTGGCCTTCCAGGGCGCCTACGCCATCGGCCTGCTGCTGGTGGGCCGCCTGATCGACCGCATCGGCGCGCGCTGGGGGCTGGGCATCGCCATCGGGGTCTGGAGCCTGGCGGCGGCCGCCCATGCCGGGGCCAGCTCGGTGATCCAGTTCGCCATGGCCCGCTTCGCCCTGGGCGTCGGGGAATCCGCCGGCTTTCCCGGCGCGGTCAAGGCGGTGTCGGAGTGGTTCCCCAAGCGCGAGCGGGCGCTGGCCACCGGCATCTTCAACGCCGGGTCCAATGTGGGCGCCCTGCTGACGCCGATCCTCGTGCCGATCCTGGTGCTGGCCTTCGGCTGGCGCGCCGCGTTCATCGTCACGGGCCTGTCGGGGCTGGTGCTCATGGCCGTGTGGTTCCTGGTCTATCGACGCCCGCGCGAACACCCGCGCGTGACGCACGCCGAACTGGCCCACATCGAGAGCGACCCGCCGGACGCGCCGGGAAAGATCAGCTGGGGGCAGGCGCTGAAGCGACGCGAGGCCTGGGCCTTCATCGTCGGCAAATTCCTGACCGATCCGGTGTGGTGGCTGTTCCTGTTCTGGCTGCCCGACTTCTTCGGCAAGACCTATGACCTGAACCTGCTGACGTTCGGGCCGCCGCTGGTGGCGGTCTATCTGCTGGCCGACGTGGGCAGCGTGGGCGGCGGCTGGCTGTCGTCGCGGCTGATCCACCGGGGCTGGTCGGTGAACCGGGGGCGCAAGACCGCCATGCTGGTCTGCGCCCTGTGCGTGACCCCGATCTCGATCGCTGTGTTCGCGGACAACCTGATCGCGGCGGTGGCGGTGATCGGCCTGGCGGCGGCGGCGCATCAGGGGTGGTCCGCCAATCTGTTCACCCTGGTGTCCGACACCTTCCCCAAACACGCGGTGGCGACGGTGGTGGGTCTGGGCGGTTTCGCCGGCGCGATCGGCGGCATGTTCATCGCCAAGGTGGCCGGCTGGACGCTGGAGGCGACCGGCAGCTATGTGCCACTGCTGGCCTTCGCCAGCGTGACCTATCTGATCGCTCTTGGGGTCATCCATCTGCTGACGCCCCAGCTGAAGCCCGCGGCGCTGCCCCCCGCCTGATCCGATCCGAGTCGAGGCTTCCAGCCGCGCGGGTTTCGCCCGCGCGGCTGATGCGCGTGCGGGCGTCAAATATTTCACCAGCAGCAATTGGTTGCGCTAACAAAACAGACCCTGTAGTAGAAACTTATTGCATATTTGAAAATGCCGGTGAGGTGAGACACCGGCGCGGATGTGCACATGGGAGAGCACCCTCCAAGCGCCGGCCACAGGCGTCGAGGGGCATTTGAAACGGGGAGGGGCACAAGATGTCTCAAGGTAAAAGCGTCTCGAAATTCGCCCTGTCTCTGGGCGTGTCCTTGATCGCTCTGGGCGCCATGAACGCCCCGGCGTTGGCCCAGACGGCGCAGGAGCCGGATGAGGCCACCGAAGTCGAGGAAGTGGTCATCACCGGTCTTCGCGCCAGTCTTCAGAGCGCCCAGGACATCAAGCGCAACTCCGATGTGATCGTGGACTCGATCACCGCCGTGGACATCGGCGCCCTGCCGGACCGGTCGGTGTCGGAGGCCCTGCAGCGCATCTCGGGCATCACCCTGCAGCGCACCAACGAAGCCCGTGACCCGGCCCGTCTGGCCGCAGAGGGCGGGGGGGTCTTCATCCGGGGCCTGTCCTGGGTCCGGTCCGAAACCAACGGCCGGGACATCTTCTCGGCCCGCAACGGACGGGGCCTGTCGTTCGAGGACATCTCGGCCGACCTGCTGGCGGGCGTGGACGTCTACAAGAACCCGGCCGCCAACCAGATCGAGGGCGGCGTCGGCGGCACGGTCAATCTGCGCACGCGCCTGCCGTTTGACCAGGGCGGACGCCTGCTGGCCTTCACGACCGACTACAACTACGGCGACATGATGGAGGAGGGCTACTGGTCCGGGTCGGGCATCTTCAGCGACCGCTGGATGACCGGGGCGGGCGAGATCGGCCTTCTGGCCAACATCAGCTATTCCAGTGTCGGCAACCGCACCAACAGCATCACCACGGACCGCTTCGACCCGGTCACGCGGCTGGACGGCACGACGGTGTATCATCCGAAATATCTGGGCTGGCGTGACGGCCGCTGGGAGCAGGAGCGCACCGCCGTGGCGCTGGCGCTGCAGTGGAGCCCGACGGCGGACCTCACCCTGACCTTCCAGGGTTTCCACTCCGAGGCCGACCCCACCAATATCGAGCGCGTGGCCGGAATCCAGGACGCCACGACCCTGTGCCCCAGCGCGGGCCTGACCTACCAGAACGGCGTGCTGACCGGCGGCGCCCTGACCGGCTATCACGAGGGCGGCTGGGGCTGCTGGCCCACGGGCAACTTCGTGGGCGGGCCCCAGGGCGGGACCATGGAGGGCATCACCTATGACGGCAACACCCGCTATGGCGAGGACCACAAGGAGACCTCGGACTATTCGCTGAGACTGGAGTACACGGCCGGAAACTGGGATTTCAGCGGTGACATCCAGTATGTGGAATCCATCGCCGACATCCTGAGCTTCACCGTGGGCACCCAGCGGTCAATGCTGGGCACCACGCCGCTGGAGGCCATGATCAACATCGGCGGGGGCGTGCCCAGCATCAATGTGACGGGCGCCGACCTGAACGTAGCCTCGGACTATTACTGGGCTTCGCCATGGACCACATCGAGGCCAACGAGGCGGACTCCCTGGCCTGGCGCGGCGACGCCACCTATCACTTCGACGACGTCGGCGGCTGGCTGCGGAATTTCACCTTCGGCTATCGCGCCACAGACAAGACCTACATCACCCGTCAGTCCAACTGGAACTGGAGCATCCTGTCGGCCCAGTACTGGGGCTTCGCCAACGACAACGGCGGGACCTGGCACTATCCGGCAGTCTATCTGACGGACGCCGCACCCAGCCCCGGCCTGCCGTCCCATGCGGAATACTATGGGTTCAACAATTTCTTCCGGGGCGACATCGCCGTGCCCGGCGGCTTCTGGCTCCCCACCGCGTCGCTGGTGAGCCGCGGCACGGCCTACGCCAACACCCTGTTGAGCCCGATCACCGGCCGGCCGTGGCCGGAAGGGCAGGGCTGGGGCTGGTCGCCGCTGGTGGCGGACTGGGACAACTACAACCCCACCGGCGACAATCCCACCGGCGGCGTGACCCAGCAGGACGAAGAGACCCAGGCGGCCTACGCCCTGCTGCGTTTCGGCCATGACAGCGCCCTGCCCTGGCCGGTGGACGGCAATATCGGCGTGCGCTTTGTCCGCACGGAGACGGCGACCGAGGGCGTGTGCAACTGCCCGTTCCGGCCGCAGCCGCCTGTCCGGCGGTGAATCCGGCGGATTGCGGGGACTTCAACGCGGCGCAGCAGTTCAGCCAGGGCGGGGTCCTTGACGGGGTTCCGGCGGGCGGCTCCTACGACAACGTCCTGCCCAGCCTGAACATCCGCGCCCATCTGTCGCCGGAGGTGCAACTGCGCTTCGCCGCCTCGCGCGCCATGGTGCGGCCGGACTTCAACCAGATGCAGCCCTATACGCAGCTGGCCATCAATTTCGAGGCGGACGGCTACACCCTGAATCCGGTGTCGCCGTTCACCGGCACGGCGGGCAACCCGGACCTGCGCCCGATCATCGCCGATCAGTTCGACCTGAGCCTGGAGTGGTATTTTGCGCCCCAGGGCAGCCTGACGGGCGTGGTGTTCTACAAGAAGGTGAAGGACTACATCTATTCCGGCGTCAGCCAGCAGACCTTCACCAACAACGGGGTCACCTACACCTTCGACGTCACCCAGCAGCAGAACGGCGAGGAGGGCACGGTCCAGGGCTTCGAGATCGCCTACCAGCAGTTCTTCGACTTCCTGCCGGGTTGGCTGAACGGCTTCGGCCTGCAGGCCAACTACACCTATATCGACAGCGACGGCGGGGCGAACACGGCGGTCAACATCTTTGATCCCGTGCAGGTGGGCGGCGCCAATCTGGCCCTGCCGCTGGAGGCATGTCGCCGTCCAGCTACAACATCGCCGCCCTGTACGAGCGCCAGGGCATCTCGGCCCGCCTGGCCTGGAACTGGCGCGAGCAGTACCTGCTGACCACCTCGGCGGCGAACATCAACGCGCCGGTGTGGGCCGAGGACTACGGCCAGCTGGACGGGTCGATCTTCTTCGACGTGACCGAGAACGTGAAGCTGGGCGTGCAAGGCACCAACCTGACCCAGGAACGCACCGTCCTGCGGGTGGGCTATGCCGACCGCATGCCGCGCTACAGCTGGGTCGACACCGACCGGCGCGTGGCCGTGGTGCTGCGCGCGCGCTTCTGACGTGACCGAGACCGCGCCCCGGGCGATGATCCCGCCCGGGGCGCGCGACCGCCGCCATTCCTGTCGACGACGGCCGAGATTCCGATGACTTTTTCAGCCTGCTTCCGATCCTTCCGCCCGCTCCTGGCCGCCCTGGCCGGTGCGGGCGTGATGCTGGCCACAGCGTCCTGCGGGGAGGGGGCCGGCGAGCCGATCCCGGAGATCGTCAGCGAGAATGGACGCCATGCCCTCATGGTGGACGGCGCGCCGTTCTTCATGCTGGCGCCCAGGTCAACAACTCCTCCAACTATGAGGCGGCGCTGGCCGACGTCTGGCCGGCGGTGGAATTCATCGGCGCCAACACCGTGCAGGTTCCCATCGCCTGGGAGCAGGTGGAGGCGGTGGAGGGCGAATTCGATTTCTCGTTCGTGGACGAGTTGGTGCGGCAGGCCCGCGAGCAGGACGTGCGGCTGGTGCTGCTGTGGTTCGCCACATGGAAAAACACCGCGCCGAAATATGCGCCGGAGTGGGTCAAGCTGGACACAGAACGGTTCCCGCGCCTGATCCAGCAGGACGGGACCCCGTCCTACGCCCTGTCGCCGCACGGAGCCGAGACCCTGGCCGCCGACCGGCGCGCCTTCGCGGCCCTGATGGCCCATATCCGCGACATCGATTCCGTCCACCGCACCGTCATCATGGTGCAGCCCCAGAACGAGACCGGCACCTATGGCTCGGTGCGCGACTATTCCCCGGCGGCGCAGGCCCTGTTTGACGGCCCGGTTCCCGCCGCCCTGCTGCAGCGGCTGGACCGTCAGCCGGGAACCTGGGCGGAGGTGTTCGGCGAGGACGCCGACGAGTTCTTCCACGCCTGGTCCATCGGCTGGTACGTCGGTCAGGTGGCCGAGGCGGGCAAGGCGGAATATCCGCTGCCCATGTACGCCAACGCGGCGCTGCGCGATCCGGTCAACGATCAGGATCCCATGACCTATGCGTCGGGCGGGCCGACCTGGAACGTGATCGAGGTCTGGCAGGCCGCGGCCCCGGCGATCGATTTCCTGTCGCCCGACATCTATGAGCGCGGCTCGGTGGTCTATGAGGGGCATCTGGACCGCTATGCCCGGCCGGACAACGCCCTGTTCGTGGCCGAGACGGGCAACGACGCGCCCTATGCCCGCTATCTGTTCGAGGTGATGGGCCGGGGCGGGATCGGCTATTCGCCCTTCGGCATCGACTACACCGGCTACGCCAACTTCCCGCTGGGCGCGCGGGAGGTGACGGAGGAGACGCTGGCGCCGTTCCGGGATGTCTATCGCCTCGTGGCGCCGTGGCAGCGGGTGTGGGCGCGGGCGGCCTATGAGGGCGCCGTCTGGGGCGCGGCGAGCCGGACGACAGCGCCGAACAGGTGCTGGATCTGGGCGACTGGACGGCGACGGTGCGGTTCCGCCTGTGGCAGTTCGGCATGCACGACTGGACCTGGCTGGGGGACATCCCGCCGCGCGAGCGCGAGCATCCGGACGGCGGGGCGATCGTGGCCCGGCTGGGCGAGAACGACTACGTGGTCACCGGCCGCTGGGCGCGGGTCAGCTTTGACCGCAAGCCGCTGGAGGATGGCCGAAGCGGCCAGATCCTGCGGGTTGAGCAGGGCCATTTCAACGACGAGGGCGAGTGGGTGTTCGAGCGCCGGTGGAACGGCGACCAGACCGACTATGGCCTGAACTTCACCGACCGGCCCGTGCTTCTGCGGGTCCGGCTGAGCGATCAGGCGCGGGCGGGCGCGGTGCGCGCCGTGGGCGCCGACCAGAACTGACGGGAGTGGATTCGATGAGACAGTTGCTGATGGGCGCCGCCATGGCGCTGGCCCTGGGCGTTCCTGCGGGGGTGCTGTTCGCCCCGGCGCCGGCCGCGGCGGTGGTGCAGGCCCAGGCCGAGGAGGCCAGCGTTGAGCGCACGGCCACGGGGGTGATCGTGACCCCGTCCGAGGGTCCGGCGCGGCGGGTGCGGCTGCGGGTCATGGGACCGCGCATCATCCATGTGACGGCGACGCCGGAGGCCGATTTCGCCAACCTGCCCGACAGCCTGATGGTGACGGCGGAGCCCGCCGGGGCCGGGTTCGAGGTGACGACGCGGGGCGGCCATGTCTTCGTCTCCACGCCGGAGATGACCGCCGAGGTGTCGCGCGCCACGGGCCGGGTGCGGTTCCTGGATGCGGCGGGCGAGGTGATGCTGGCCGAGCGCGAGGGCGGGCGCGAGATCAGCCCGTTCATGGTCGAGGACCAGGACGGGGTGCATTCGTTCCACTCCGTGCGTCAGCTCTTCGACGCGGCGCCGGACGAGGCCATCTATGGCCTGGGCCAGCACCAGCAGGGGCTGATGAACCAGCGCGGCGCCGATGTGGAGCTGACCCAGCACAACATCGATTCCGGCGTGCCGTTCATGACCTCCAGCCGCGGGTATGGCGTGCTGTGGGAGAACAACAGCCTGACCCGGTTCGGCGACCCGCGCGAATACGGCATGCTGGACCAGCGCCTGATCGTGCGCGACTCCGAAGGCAATTTCGGGGGGCTGACGGCCAGCTATTTCCAGGACGGGGAGCTGGCCCTGTCGCGCATCGAGAACCAGATCAACTACGAGTTCATCCGCGATCACCAACGCTGGCCGCCGGGTTTCAAGGTGCAGCCGGGCCAGCCCGCGCAGGTGGGCGACATGGGCCGCTCGGGCCAGCCCGGCGTGACGGTGAGCTGGGAAGGGACGATCGAGCCGACGGTCTCGGGCGAGCACAAATTCCGCCTGTACGCCTCGTCCTACGTGAAGGTCTGGGTCGACGGCGAACTGGTGATGGACCGCTGGCGCCAGAACTGGAATCCGTGGAACCACGACTTCCAGATCCAGATGGAGGCCGGGCGCCGGGTTCCGATCAGGGTCGAGTGGCTGCCCAACGACGGCTACCTGGCGCTGCGCCATCTGGACCCGCTGCCGGCCGAGCAGGATGAGGCCCTGTCGCTGTGGTCCGAGGTCGGCCATGCGGTGGACTACTATTTCGTCGGCGGGGAGGATCTGGATCAGGTGATCGCCGGCTACCGCGACCTGACCGGCGACGCGGTGATGATGCCGCGCTGGGCCTATGGCTTCTGGCAGAGCCGCCAGCGCTACAACACCCAAGACGAAGTGCTGGCGGTGGCCGAGGGCTATCGCAGCCGCAATCTGCCGATCGACAACATCGTGCAGGACTGGTTCTACTGGCCCGAGAACGCCTGGGGCAGCCACGAGTTCGAGGCGTCGCGCTTCCCCGATCCGGGCGGCATGGTCGACCAGCTGCACGACCAGAACATCAACATCATGATCTCGGTCTGGCCCAAATTCTATCCGACGACCGAGCACTACCGCGAGCTCGAGGCCATCGGCGGCATGTACACCCGCAACGTCGAGGTGGGCGCGCGCGACTGGGTCGGGCCGGGCTACGCCAACAGCTTCTATGATCCGTATCACGAGGAGGCGCGGGCGCTGTACTGGCGCCAGATCCGCGAGCATCTGCACGGGCTGGGCTTCGACGGCTGGTGGCTGGATTCGGTGGAGCCGGACATGCACTCCAACCTGGACCGGCGCGAACGGACCCTGCGCATGGGTCCGACGGCGGCGGGCCCGGCGGCGCTGGTGTTCAACTCCTATCCGCTGGTCAACGCCGAGGGCGTCTATGAGGGCCTGCGCGAGGCCCAGCCGGACCGCCGCGCCTACATCCTGACCCGCGCCGCCTGGGGCGGTCTGCAGCGCACGGCCTCGACCCTGTGGTCGGGCGACGTGGTGCCGCGCTGGGACGATCTGCGCGAACAGATTTCCGCGGGCGTGCAGGTGGGCCTGTCGGGCATTCCCAACTGGACCCACGACATCGGCGGCTTCTCGGTGGAGACGCGCTACACCACCGAGGACATCACCCCCGAGGATCAGGCCGAGTGGCGCGAGCTGAACCTGCGCTGGTTCCAGTTCGGGGCCTTCACGCCGATCTTCCGCTCGCACGGCGAGTTCCCCTACCGCGAGATCTGGGAGATCGCGCCGGAAGGCACCGAGGTCTATGGGGCGCTGAGCGACTATCTGCGTCTGCGCTACCGGCTGATGCCCTATATCTACACCCTGGGCGCCGAGGCCTATCACCGCGACGGCACCATCATGCGCGGACTGGTGATGGACTTCCCCGACGACGAGCGGGCCCGCGAGGTCAACGACCAGTACATGTTCGGACCGGCCTTCCTGGTCGCCCCGGTGCATGTGCATCACGCGCGCAGCCGTGAGGTCTGGCTGCCCCAAGGCGCGGACTGGTACGACTTCAACAGCGGCGCGCGGCACACGGGCGGTCAGGCGATCACGGCGGAGGCGCCGCTGGCGCGCATGCCCCTGTTCGTGCGGGCCGGGTCGATCGTGCCCACGGGCCCGGCGATCCAGCACACGGCCGAGGCGCTGGACGGCCCTATCACCCTGAACGTCTATGTGGGCGCCGACGGCGCGTTCGATCTCTATCAGGACGAGGGCACCACCTACGGCTATGAGCGCGGGGCCTTCGCCACCATGCCTATCGCCTGGGACGACGACGCAGGCGTGCTGACCCTCGGCGCCCGCCAGGGCGACTATCCGGGCATGCCCGCCAGCCGCACGGTCCATGTGCGCTTCATCGACGGAACGGGCGAGGCGCCGTGGACCGTGGACGCCGCGCCGCAGCAGACGGTGGAGTATGCGGGGCAAGCCCTGACCATCCGGCGATAGGGCTTTCGCCGCCGGAGAATCCGGGCGACCATCCCTGCGAGCAATCGGGGGATGGTCCATGTGGGTGCTTCTGGGGATCGCGGTCGTGGTGGCCGGGTTCGTGCTGCGGCTCAATCCGCTGCTGGTGATCCTGGCCGCGGCCCTGACCACGGGCGTGGCCGGCGGGCTGGGCCTGGTCGAGACGGTCGAGGCGTTCGGGTCGGCGTTCAACGACAACCGCTACATCTCCATCGTCTGGCTGGTGCTGCCGGTGATTGGTCTGCTGGAGCGCTCGGGGCTGCAGGAGCAGGCGCGCATCCTGATCGGCAAGGTGCGCGGGGCCACCACCGGGCGTCTGCTGCTGGGCTATTTCGTGGCCCGCCAGGTCACCGCCGCCCTGGGGCAAACCAAGCTGGGGGGCCATCCGCAGATGGTGCGGCCCCTGATCGCGCCCATGGCCGAGGCGGCGTCAGAGACCCGGCACGGACCCCTGCCGGACGCCGTGCGGTTCCGCATCCGCGCCCATTCAGCCGCGGCGGACAACATCGCGCTGTTCTTCGGCGAGGACATCTTCATCGCCATCGCTTCGATCCTGCTGATCAAGGGCTTCCTTGAGCAGAACGGCATCATCGTGCAGCCGCTGGAGCTGTCGGTGTGGGCCATCCCGACGGCCATCGTGGCGCTGCTGATCCACGGCACGCGGCTGGTGCTGCTGGACCGGCGCATCGCGGCGGAGGTGGCGAATGCCAGACCAGATGAGGATGCGGCAGGGGAGGTCAGATCGTGATCACCCTGCAGTGGATCTACATCCTGGCCGGGGCGGTGTTCGTCGCCTTCTCGGTGCTGAGCGCGGGGGATCGGGAGAACCCGAAGCGGTTCAAGAACACCGCCTTCTGGGGCCTGCTGGCCGTCAGCTTCCTGTTCGGCGGCTATTTCAGTGATCTGATGAACGGGCTGCTGGTGATCGGTCTGGTGCTGCTGGCGGGCATCGGCGGGCTGGGGCAGGGCAAGCCGCGCACAACCTCGCCGGAGGAGCGGTCGGACTCGGCGGTGAAGTTCGGCAACCGGCTGTTCATTCCGGCCCTGATCATTCCGGTGACCGCGCTTCTGGGCACCCTGTGGCTGGCCGAGGTGGAGATCGGCGGGACCCCACTGTTCGACCCGCGCGACCCGACCCTGATCGCGCTGGGGCTGGGGGTCGTGCTGGCCATCGGCGTGGGCATGGCCATGCTGAAGCCGCCGGTCATGGCGCCGCTGCAGGAAGGACGGCGGTTGATGGACGCGGTGGGCTGGGCCGCCATCCTGCCCCAGATGCTGGCGGCGCTGGGCGCGGTCTTCGCCCTGGCGGGGGTGGGCGAGGTGGTGGGTGGCCTGATCGCCGACGTCATCCCCATGAACGCCAGCCTGATCGCGGTGGTCGCCTATTGCGTGGGCATGGCCCTGTTCACCGTCATCATGGGCAACGCCTTCGCCGCCTTTCCGGTGATGACCGCAGCCGTGGGCCTGCCGTTCGTGGTGTTCCAGTTCGGCGGCAACCCGGCCATCGTCTGCGCCATCGGCATGCTGGCGGGCTTCTGCGGAACGCTGATGACGCCCATGGCGGCGAACTTCAATGTGGTGCCCGCCAACCTGCTGGAGCTGCCGGACCGCAACGCCGCCCTGAACGGGGTGATCCGGGCCCAGATTCCGACCGCCCTGATGATGCTGGTGGCCAACATTCTCCTCATGCAGTTTCTGGCGTTCCGCTTCTGATGACCACGCTGACCCCCGACATCGCCGCCCTGTACGCCCGCGCAGCCCTGGGCCATGTGACGCGCGAATATCCCAACAAGATGGATCATGTGCTGGCGGGGCCCGAGGATGTGCAGGGGCCCCGCGCGCTGCACCCCATCTTCTTCGGCAGTTTCGACTGGCATTCGTGCGTGCACGGGTGGTGGACCCTGTTCACGGTGCTGCGGCTGCATCCGGACATGGACGAGGCGGCGGCCATCCGGGCGCTGGGCGACGAGCTGTTCACCGAGGCCAATGTGGCGGCCGAGCGCGCCTATCTGGACCGGCCCACCAGCCGGGGGTTCGAGCGGCCCTACGGCTGGGGCTGGCTGCTGGCTCTGGCCGCGGAACTGGACCGGCACGATACGGATGAGGGGCGGCGGTGGGCGGCGACGCTGAGGCCGCTGGCCGAGGCGTTCCGGGACCGGTTCATGGCCTATCTGCCGCTGGCCACCTATCCGGTGCGGGTGGGCACGCACTACAACACCGCCTTCGCCCTGAGCCTCGCGATGGACTGGGGCGACGCGGAATTGAACGCCCTGATCCGCCGCAAGGCCGCCGCCTGGCACGGCGAGGACCGGGCCTGTCAGGCGTGGGAGCCGTCGCAGGACGAGTTCCTGTCGCCCGCCCTGATGGAGGCGGAATTCATGCGGCGGGCGACGGCGCCGGACGCCTTTGCGGCGTGGCTGGACGGCTTCCTGCCCGGACTGGCGGCGAGAGAGCCCAAGACCCTGTTCACGCCCGCCAGCGTCAGCGACCGGACCGACGGCAAGATCGCCCATCTGGACGGACTGAACCTTTCGCGCGCATGGTGCTGGCGCGGGATCGCCGGGACGATGAAGTCCGGGGACCCACGCCGCGCCGTCGCCCTGAAGGCCGCCGACGACCATCTGGCCGTCAGCCTGCCGCAGGTGACGGGCGACTACATGGGCGAGCACTGGCTGGCCAGTTTCGCCCTGCTGGCCCTGCTGGCCGGACACTAACGGGAGGAGGACCCCATGCGCCTGAAGGCGATGATTGCGGCCAGTGTTCTGGCTCTGAATGTTAGCGCTAACGCATATGCGCATGAAGCACAGGAGCCGTCGGTTCCGCCGGTGCGGCTGAGCCAGGTCGGCTTCGAGACGGACGGGCGCAAGATCGCGGTGGTCCCCAGCGAGGCGACGGCGCCGCTGGACTGGCGGGTGGTGGATGGCTCCGGCGCCGTGGCGGCGTCAGGGACCAGCGAGCCGTTCGGCATGGACGACGCCTCGGGCCAGGCGGTGCACCGCATCGACTTCAGCGGCGCGACCAGGGCGGGCGAGGGCTATCGCCTGATCGTCGGCGACATGGAGAGCCGGCCGTTCGCCATCAGCGAGCGGCCCTGGGCCGGGCTGGCGGCGGATGCGGCGAGCTATTTTTACCAGAACCGCAGTGGGATCGAGATTGCGGCGGCGCATGTGGAGCGGCCCGATCTGGCGCGCCCCGCCGCCCACGTGGACGAGACCCTGACCTGTTTCGCGGGCGAGGACATGCACGGCAATGTCTGGCCGGGCTGCGACTATGCGCTGAACGTGGGCGGCGGCTGGTACGATGCGGGCGACCACGGGAAATATGTGGTCAACGGCGGCATCGCCCTGTGGACCCTGCTGAACGCCCACGAGCGTTTCGGAGCGACCACCTACGCCGACGGCGCCCTGGCCCTGCCGGAGGCGGGCAACGGCGTGGGCGACCTGCTGGACGAGGCGCGCTGGCAGATGGAGTTCATGCTGGCCATGCAGGTCCCGGAGGGCGCGCGGCTGAGCGTGCCGGTGGGCCGGTTCGGGCGCGGCGCGACGCTGACCTTCACCGAGATCGACGCGGGCGGCATGGCGCACCACAAGGCCCATGACGTGCGCTGGACGGCCCTGCCCATGGCGCCGCACGACGATCCGGAGACGCGCTTCCTTTATGCGCCGTCGACCGCCGCGACCCTCAATCTGGCGGCGACCGCGGCGCAGTGCGCGCGGGTCTGGCGTGAGGTGGACCCGGCGTTCTCGGCGCGCTGCCTGACCGCCGCGCGGCGCGCCTTCGCGGCGGCCAAGCGCAATCCGGAGATCTACGCCGTGGGCCAGTTCCACGGCGGCGGCGACTATGGCGACGGCGATGTGCGCGACGAGTTCTACTGGGCGGCGGCGGAGCTCTACGCCGCGACGGGGGAGGCGTTGTTCGAGGAGAGGATCCGCGCTTCGCCCCACTGGCTGGGCGCGCCGGGCGACGTCCGGGCCAACACCGGGCACATCAGCTGGCCGTCCGTGGGCGCGCTGGGGACGATCACCCTTGCGACGGTCGAGACCGGACTGGACGAGGCGGAGGTGGCGCGGGCCCGGGCCGCCCTGATCGGGGCGGCGGACCGCTATCTGGCGCTGCGGGACAGCGAGGGCTACGCCATTCCCTACGGGGCGGGCGACTACACCTGGGGCTCCAGTGGCGACATCCTGAACCGGGCCATGATCCTGGCCGTGGCTCACGACCTGACGGGCGAGGCCAGGTACCGCGAGGCCGTGGTGGATGCGACGGACTATCTGCTGGGCCGCAATGTGCTGGACCAGTCCTTCGTCAGCGGCTGGGGCGCGCGGCCCATGCAGCATCCGCACCACAGGTTCTGGGCCCCGTCGCTCGGGGATTATCCGGCGCCGCCCGCGGGCGCACTGTCGGGCGGTCCTAACGCACGCTCCATGGCCGATCCGGTGGCCCAGGCCATGCGTGGCACGTGTGCGCCCCAGGCCTGCTGGGCCGACGATGTGGAGTCCTATGCGCTGAACGAGGTGGCCGTGAACTGGAACGCGCCGCTGGTGTGGGTGGCCGCCTGGCTGGATCAGTAGCCGGCGTTCCAGGCCGTGACGAAGGCATGGGCGCGCTCGCCCACTTCGGCCGCGCCCATGCCGGGCTTGTAGAGCGCGGAGCCGATGCCGAAGCCCGAGGCGCCCGCGCGGCGCCAGTCGGCCAGGGTGTCCGGCGCCACCCCGCCCACGGCGTACAGACGCGTGTCGGACGGCAGCACAGCGCGCAGGGCCTTGAGCCCGGCGGGCCCGGCGATCTCGGCGGGGAACAGCTTCAGGGCGTGGGCCCCGGCGGCCAGGGCCGCGAACGCCTCGGTGGGGGTGAAGACGCCCGGCAGGGACAGGGCCTGCAGCCGCCGGCTCTCGGCGATCACCGCCGGGTCGGCGTTGGGTGAAATGATCAGGCGTCCGCCCGCCTCCACGGTCTCGCGCGCGGCCCTGGGAGTCAGGACCGTGCCGGCGCCGACTACGGCGCGGCCCTCGAAACGCCCGGCCAGAATGCGGATGCTTTCCAGCGGCCGGGGCGAGTTCAGCGGGACCTCCAGCACCCGGAAACCCGCCTCGACCAGGGCGTCGCCCACGGCGGGGGCCTCCTCCGGCGTCAGCCCGCGCAGGATGGCGATCAGGGGCAGGGCGTCCAGGGTCTCGATGTCGGTCATGCGGTTTCCTTCCACAGACGCCACAGGCCGCGCGTGACGGCGGCCTCGGGATCGACCGGCGTCGAGGCCCGTCCGGCGCGGGCCAGGGCGCGGCCGTAGCGGTCGTTCAACACGGGGGCGCCGATCAGGTGAACGGGACCCGCGAAGCCGCCGCCCGCGCCGCGATCTCGGCGCCGATCAGCAGGCCCGACAGATAATCGGGCGCGGCGCTGGGCGCCAGACGACCGTCCAGCCCGGCGGTGCGCACCGAGAACAGGGCGGCGGTGAGGGCGGGATCGGCGAGCCCCCGATCCACGCCTTCGTCGAAGGCGGCGGGGTCGAACGGGCCTTCGGTCATGGTCCGGCCGAGGATGGAGTGGGCGCGCAGCACGGCGAACAGTTCGCCGGTCATGACGGTGCGCAGGTCGGTGATGCGGCCGCCTTCCATGCGCACCCATTTGGAATGGGTGCCGGGACAGACCGCCACGCCGTCGGTCAGGGCGCCGAGCACTTGAACCTCTTCACCGCGCATGACGTCGATCAGCCGGCCGTCCGCGCGCTTGCAGACGCCGGGGACGATGCGCACGCCGGGCGCGGCCCCGGTCAGGTGCGGGGTCAGATCGGCGAGGGCGGCGGGCATCTCCACATAGGGCGCCTCGACCCAGCCGCCGCGCGCGCCGGCCATGCCGCAGATCAGCACCGGCGCGCTGTCGGCTCGCCAGTCCCTGACCACATCGTCCAGCACGGCGGCGAAGGCGTCCGGCGACAGGCCCGCCGCGCCGCGGTCATCGGCGCGACGGTCCAGCACCGCGCCCTCGCCGTCGAGGGCGAAGGCGCGCAGGTTGGTGCTCCCCCAGTCGACGCCGACCAGGGCGATGCGCGACGTGTCGATCATGCCCGCCAGTCTAGTCGGTCGGGCACACCGCGTCGCCTTCGTTGGAGGCCAGCCGCACGTTCTCGAAGCTTATGGAGAAGCCGGACTCCGTGCTGAGGCCGAAGGGCTCGGACACCTCGGCCACATTGGCCCCCGCCTCGCGCAGGCAGGACAGGCGCACCTTGATCTCGCGCCATTCGCCGATGGGCGCGGCGCCGAAGATGCGGGTCATGTCGACCATGCCTTCGTCCAGCGTCAGGAACACGGGGCCTGTGGGCGCCGCGTCCACGCGGTAGCGGAAGCCGATGGCCATCTCGCCGTTAGTCTGGCGGGTCAGGTCCACCGGGGCGGCCGAGATGTTGGCCACGCCGCCGCCGCCGGAGAACACCAGGCCCGGGCCGATTCCTGGGCCGAGCCGTCGGCGGAGCGCACGGTCACGCCGTCGCGCGGGCTGGCGCCGGAGGCTTCCTGACCCAGGCGCCGTTCGCCGCCCGCGTCGCGCAGGGCCAGCGACCACGGCGGGGTGAAACGGCCTTCGGTGAAGTAGTGGTCCGGATTGGCCGCCGCCCCGGTGACGCCGGACTCTTCGCTCAGTTCCGGGACCTCGCCCGGCCGGGCGTAGGACAGGCCGTGGCCGTAGGCGAACAGGGGGTCGTAGTCCGCATCGCCCGCGTTCAGCGGCCCTTGCACCGCCGTGCGCGGCCAGGAGAAGGACAGGGTTCCGGTGAAGTCGTGGCGCGGGGCGCCCGAAGTGTCCCCGATCAGCACGTCGGCGATGCCGCCGCCCTCGGCGCCGGGCAGCCAGGCGGCCACGAAGGCGTCGGAGGCGTTGATCTCGGGATTGGTCCACATGGGCCGGCCGGAGAGGAACACCGAGACGGTGGGGATGCCCTGGGCCTGCAACGCGCGCAGGGTCTCCAGCGGCTCTTCCGGGACGAAGTCAGATGCTCCACGTCGCCCTGGAACTCGGCGTAGGGCGTCTCGCCGAAGACGACGATGGCCACGTCGGGACGGGCCTCGAACGACCCGTCCGCCGACAGGGTGGCGGAGCCGCCCGCTTCGGTTACGGCCTCCTCGATCCCTTCCCAGATGGACTGGCCGTTGGGGAAGTGTTCGCGCCGGTTGCCCGTGCCCTGCCAGGTCAGGGTCCAGCCCCCCGAGGCCTGGCCGATGTCGTCGGCCGCCGCTCCGGCCACCAGGATGTTGGCGTTCGCACGGATCGGCAGGACGCCGTCGTTCTTGAGCAGCACCAGCGACTGGCGCACGGCGTCGCGGGCCACGGCGCGATGCTCGTCGGAGCCCAGATGCTGGAACTGGCCTTCCAGGGCGCGGCTGGCCGGACCTTCGGGCTCGAACAGGCCGAGCTTGACCTTGACCCGCAGGATGCGGCGCACGGCCTCGTCCAGACGCGCCATGCCGATCTCGCCGGAGCGGGCCTGTTCCAGGGTGTTGTGGTAGAGGGCGCGCCAGCTGTCGGGCGCCATGAACATGTCGATGCCGGCATTGAAGGCGGCGGCGCAGCTTTCGTTGGAGCAGCCGGGAATCTGGCCGTGGGCGTTCCAGTCGGAGACCACGAAGCCGTCGAAGCCCAGCGGGCCGCGCAGCACATCGGTCAGGATGGTGGGATTGCCCGTGTGCTTGGCGCCGTTCCAGCTGGAGAAGCTGGCCATGACGGTCAGGATGCCCGCGTCGATGGAAGGCGGATAGCCGGCTGCGTGGATGTCGATCAGCTCGCGCTCGGTGATCTGCGCGTCGCCCTGGTCGGCGCCGTTCAGGGTGCCGCCGTCGGCCAGCCAGTGCTTGGCCGACCCCGCGATGCGCCCGGCGGCCAGGGGTTCGCCCGACTCCAGCTCGCCCTGCAGGCCCAGGGTCACGGCGCCCGCATAGGACGCCACGATCTCGGGATGCTCGCCGTAGCCCTCATAGGCCCGGCCCCAGCGGTCGTCCCGGGGCACGGCCACAGTCGGACCAAAGGTCCAGTCGGCGCCGGTGACCGCCACCTCGAGCGCCGTGACCTCCGCGATGCGGCGGATCAGGTCGGGATTTCGCGCGGCGCCCAGGCCGATGTTGTGCGGGAAGAGGGTGGCGCCCACCACATTGTTGTGGCCGTGCACCGCGTCGATGCCGAAGATCAGGGGAATGGCCGTCCCGCCACGCGCCGCCGCCGCCTCGCGGAACGCCACCGCCAGATCCAGCCAGGCCTGGGGCGAGGCGTAGGCGTCACCGCCCGGCTCGGAATTGCCCCCTGCCAGGATGGAGCCAAGGGGATAGGTCGCAAGGTCTTCAGGGGTGATGGCCGAGATGTCCGCCTGAATGGTCTGGCCGACCTTCTCCTCCAGCGTCATGCGGCTCATCAGCTCGGTGATGAAGGCCTCGGTCGCCGCGTCCGTGATGGCGTCCGGCGTGGCGCTGGCGGGCCAGTTGGCCGGATCCGCGCGGGCGTCGTCGGGCAGGGGGATGTCCGCGCCGGCTGGAACCGGGTCGGGCAGATCGACCGATTGCGCCGAGGCGCAGGCGGCGGCGGACAAGGCCAGGACGGCCGTGGTCGCGGTCAGGAAGCGGCGGCTATGGATCATCAGGACCTCCCCAGGACTGATTTTTGGCGGGCGGACAAAGAGACGGCGCGACCGCGGGTGCGATCGCGCCGGAAGTTCGCTCAGGGTTCGGACGCAAACACGCGGGTCGTCACGCGAGGAAGGCTCAGGGGAAGGGCGCGGCCGTCGGCCATGCAGATTTCACTCCCCCGGAGCCGGCTCGACTGGCGGCCCTCGTTTTTACCAGTGCAAACTTGATGCATGGGTGGCAATCGTGTCAACTGTTATTCCGTTAGCGCTATCACTGTCGCGCGAGAACGCCGGAACGGCAACCGCGATCTGAGGCCCTGGGAGGGACCGCCATGTCTGCACGTTTGAAGGTCGTTCTGTTTCTGGCTCTCCTGTGGCCGGTCACGGCGACGGCGCAGGATGCGGACTATGTCTGGCGCAACGTAACGGTGGGCGGCGGCGGCTTCATTCCCGGCGTGGTGTTCAGCCTGTAGAGCCGGGTCTGGCCTGGGCGCGTTCGGACATGGGCGGCGCCTATCGCTTCGACGCGGCGCGGGACCGCTGGATCCCGCTGCAGGACGACGAGGTGGAATCCAGCTTCTACGGCGTGGAGAGCATCACTCCGGACCCGGTCGATGCGGACGTGGTCTATGCGGCGGTGGGCATGCACCGGGGCGGGCGGGCCGCCATCCTGCGCTCGGCGGACCGGGGCGAGACCTGGGCCACCCATGCCGTGGACTTTCCCATGGGGGGCAATGAGGACGGGCGGGGTCTGGGCGAACGGCTGGCGATCGATCCCAACGACACGGCGGTGCTCTATTTCGGCTCGCGCCACCACGGACTTCAGCGCAGCGGCGATCATGGCCGGACCTGGCGGCGGGTTGAGAGTTTTCCGCACGCGGGGCTCGGCGTCCCGCCCCAAGGCCAGCCCACCAATCCGGGGGTCAGCTTCGTCCTGTTCGACGGCCGAAGCGGCGCGGCGGGGCAGGGCAGCCGGGTCATCCTTGCGGGCGTGGCGGACGAAGGCGCGCAGGGCCTCTATCGCTCGGATGACGGCGGAGCGACGTGGCGGCGTCTGGACGGCGGGCCCGACGGCCTGTCGCCGGTCAAGGGCGTGATTGACGGGCGCGGCGTGCTCTACACCACCTGGACCCGGGGCGTCGGGCCGAACGGGGTGACCGACGGGGCGGTCTGGCGGCTGGACCTGGACGGCGGCGACTGGCGCGACATCACCCCGCCCCACGAGCAGGGCAGCGGCGGATTCATGGGCGTCGACGTGGCGCGGGGCGAACCGGGCGTGGTGGTGGTCTCGACCCTCAACCGCTGGCGGCCCGGCGACACCCTGTGGCGCACCACCGACGACGGCGAGAGCTGGACCAGCCTGCGCGAACAGGCGGTGCGCGACGTGAGCGAGACGCCGTTCCTGTACTGGGGGCGCGACGAGCCGGACTTCGGCTGGTGGATCGCGGCCCTGGCCATCGACCCGTTCGATGCGGACCACATGATCTATGGCACCGGGGCGACACTGTACGCCACGCGCAATCTGGGCGCCGTGGATCAGGGCGCGCCGACCCTCTGGCGGCCGTGGGTGGCCGGCATCGAGCAGACCGCCGTCATCACCCTGGTCAGTCCGCGCGAGGGGCCGCCCCTGCTGACCGGGTTCGGCGACATCTCCGGCTTTGTGCACGAGGATCTTGAGACCTCGCCGAGGCTGCAGTTCACCACCCCGGTGTTCGGCAACACCAATGTCATCGACTACGCCTGGCATGCGCCCAACGTGGTGGTGCGGTCGGGCACGCCGCACGAGGGCGTGGGGTCGGACGATGCGGACGGCTCGACCCTGGCCTGGTCGGACGACCATGGGCGCAGCTGGCGGCCGCTGGGCCGGCCGGCGCCCGCCGCCGATCCGGAGGTGGCGCAGAACCCCCGCATGGACCTGTACCGCGATGCGCCCATCACCGTGTCGGCCGACGGCGAGACCTTCGTCGTCGCCACGCCCCGCCCGATCTTCAGCCGCGACCGGGGCGCGACCTGGCGGGCAGTTCAGGGCCTGCCGGTGCTGGCGCGGCCGGTGGCGGACCGGCATGATCCGCTGCTGTTCTATGCCCTGGACTTCGCCTCGGGCGACTGGTTCGTCAGCGTGGACGGGGCGGCGACCTTCGCCCCCGTGCCCAGCCGGGGCCTGCCCGATGAGCTGTGGCGGGACCAGCCCCACTGGCGCGAGATCGCCTTTCCCCTGCGCGCCACGCCGGGGCGCGACGGCGACCTGTGGTTCGTGTCCACGCGCGGCCTGTTCCGCTCCATCGACGGCGGCCAGCGGTTCCAGCGGGTGGACAGCGATCTGGCCGTGCGGTCCATGGACTTCGGCGCACCCATGCCGGGGCAGGACTATCCGGCGCTCTACGCCATCGGCGAGCGGGACGGGGTGCTGGGCGTCTATCGGTCCGACGACGCGGGCCGATCGTGGCTGAGGGTCAATGACGATCGGCACGAATATGGCCGGCGCTATCGGGCGGTGGCGGGGGATCCGCGCATCCCCGGCCGGGTCTATGTGGCCACCGACGGCCGGGGCGTGGTTTATGGAGAACCGAGATGACCGATGGATTGTCCAGACGCGGCCTGCTCGCCGGCGCTGGCGGGCTGGCTCTGGCGGGATGCGCCACGGTCCCGGCGGCAGCTGGTCCGTTCCGGGCGGACTGGGACTCGCTGATCGCGGGCTACCGGACGCCGGACTGGTTCCGTGACGCCAAGCTGGGCATCTGGTCCCACTGGGGTCCCCAGTGCGTGCCCGAGGCCGGCGACTGGTACGGCCGCCAGATGTACCAGCAGGGCAACCCCGTCTACGACCACCACGTGGCCGCCTACGGGCACCCGTCCGAGTTCGGCTTCATGGAATTCATCGGGCGCTGGCGGGCGGACGCCTGGAGCCCGGAGGCGCTGCTGGACCTCTATGAGGCGGCGGGGGCGAAATACATCGTCTCCATGGCCAATCACCACGACAACCTGGACATGTTCGCCAGCGCCCACCACGACTGGAACACCACCCGCGTGGGGCCTGGGATCGACATCGTCGGCACATGGGAGCGGGCGGTGCGGGCGCGGGGGCTGCGCTTCGGGGTGTCCAACCACGGCGCCCACGCCTGGCACTGGTGGCAGACGGCCTATGGCTATGATCCGGAGGGGCCGCGCGCGGGCGTGCGCTATGACGCCGCGCGGCTGCGGCGTCAGGACGGGGTCGGGACGTGGTGGGACGGGCTGGACCCGCAGGCGCTGTACACCGGGGCCACCATGGCGCCCCCGGACGGCATCGACAGCATCGCTGCCATGAACGCCTTCCACGACGCCAACAGCGGCCAGTGGATCGAGACCATTCCCGCCGACAACCCCGGCTTCGCGGCGAACTGGGCGCTGCGGCAGCGGGATCTGGTGGATCGCTACCGGCCCGACTTCGTCTATTTCGACAACTACGGCCTGCCGCTGGAGCACCACGGGCTGGAGGCGGCGGCGCATGTCTACAACGCCTCGCTGAACTGGCGTGGCGAGCTGCCGGTGGTGACGGGCAAGCGGCTGACCGTCGACCAGCGCAGGGGCGTCACCGAGTCGGTGGAGCGCGGCTTTCTGACCGAAATCCGCGACGAGCCCTGGCAGACCTGCACCTGCATCGGCGACTGGCACTACAATCGCGCCCGGTTCCGCGACCGCTCCTATGTGCCGGCGAAGGCGGTGATCCAGCGACTGGCGGATGTGGTGTCCAAGAACGGGACCCTGCTGCTGAGCATTCCGCAGCGCGGGGACGGCTCCATCGACGCCGAGGAGCAGGCGATCCTGCGCGACATGGCCGCCTGGATGGCGGTCAACGGCGAGGCCATCCACGGCACGCGGCCCTGGCGCGTCTGGGGCGAGGGGCCCACCGAAATCCGTGAAGGCATGCATGGCGAGGGAGCCGTGGGCCCCTTCACCGCCGCCGATGTGCGGTTCACGACGAAGGGGGATGCGCTCTACGCCATCGCCATGGACTGGCCCGAGGACGGGCGGCCCCTGCGGATCGCCAGCCTGGGCCGCCGCGCCATGGACGGTCGGGCGGTTCAGGCGGTGGAACTGCTGGGCGCGGGCGGCGCGGCCTTCGAGCAGGCCGACGACGCCCTGACTGTGCGCCTGCCGGAGACGCGCCCGGTCGCCTTCGCCCCGGTGCTGACGGTGCGGGGCCTGATCTGACCCGCCTTCCGGCCATTGGCGCCGGGGAAAGCCTGTGGAATGGTAGCGATAACAAGAAGCGTCAAAAGACGCCGATGATCGCCGCTCGGGCGACGGGAGGACGACCATGACGCGGGCCCTGCTCGCCGCGATGATCGCGGCCGCTCTGTTCCTGACCACGGCCGCCGGGGCGGCGAAGGCCGAGGACGGCTATGACCTGTGGCTGCGCTATCCGCCGGTTGAGGCGGACGCGGCGGCGGATTATCGGGCGTCGGCGACGCTGCTGGTGGTCGCCGGCGAGTCCGCGACGCTGGGCGTGGCGGCGGATGAACTGGAGCGCGGGCTGTCGGGCCTGCTGGGGGCGACCCCGGAACGGGCGGGCGCGGTCAGCCGCGACGGGGCCGTGCTGGTCGGGCGCGCGGGAGACGCGGCCGTCGCGGCGCTGGGGCTGGATCTGTCCGGGCTGGGCGCCGAGGGCTATGTGATCCGCAGCGTGATTATGGACGGCCGTGCGGCGACGGTGATCGCGGGCGGCGGGGACGCGGGCGCGCTGTATGGGGCGTTTCACTTCCTGCGGCTGATCCAGACGCGGCAGGCGCTGACGAATCTGGACATCCGCGAGGCGCCGGCGGTGAACCTGCGCCTGTTGAACCATTGGGACAATCTGGACCGGACGGTGGAGCGGGGATACGCGGGGCAATCGCTGTGGGACTGGCACAAGCTGCCCGACCATCTGGACCCGCGCTACACCGACTACGCCCGGGCCAACGCCTCCATCGGGATCAACGGGACGGTCATCAACAACGTCAACACCGATGCGCTGAGCCTGACGGGGCCGTGGCTGGAGAAGGCGGCGGCGCTGGCCGGCGTGTTCCGGCCCTATGGCATCCGGGTCTATCTGTCGGCCCGGTTCTCGGCGCCGGTGGAGATCGGCGGGCTGGACACGGCCGACCCGCTGGACCCTCGTGTGCAGGCGTGGTGGCGGGCCAAGGCCGACGAGATTTACGCCCTCATCCCCGACTTCGGCGGCTTTCTGGTGAAGGCCAATTCCGAGGGGCAGCCGGGACCGCAGGACTACGGGCGCAGCCATGCGGACGGGGCGAACATGCTGGCCGACGCGGTGGCGCCCCACGGCGGCGTCGTGATGTGGCGGGCCTTCGTCTATGATGACGGCGTGCCCACCGACCGGGCTATGCAGGCCTGGGACGAATTCGTCCCGCTGGACGGCCAGTTCCGCGACAACGTCATCGTTCAGGTCAAGAACGGCCCCATCGATTTCCAGCCGCGCGAGCCCTTCCATCCGCTGTTCGGGGCGACGCCCGAAACGCCGCTGATGATGGAGTTCCAGATCACCAAGGAGTACCTGGGCTTCGCCACTCACCTGGCCTATCTGGGGCCGCTGTACGAAGAGGTCCTGGACGCCGACACCCATGTGCGCGGGCCGGGCTCGACGGTGGCGGAGGTGGTGGACGGCTCGCTGTTCGGCCACCGGCTGACCGGCATGGCGGGGGTGGCCAATACGGGCAGCGACCGGAACTGGTCCGGCTCCCAGTTCGACCAGGCCAACTGGTATGTGTTCGGGCGGCTGGCGTGGGATCCCGGACTGGGCGCGGAGGCGATCGCCCGCGAATGGGCGGCCATGACCTTCACGCCCGATCCGGCCTTCGTGGAGCCGGTGACGGCCATGATGATGGGGTCGCGCGAGGCGGTGGTGGACTACATGACGCCGCTGGGCCTCAACCACCTGATGGCGACCGGGCACCACTACGGGCCGGGGCCATGGGTGGACGACCTGCCGCGGGCCGACTGGAACCCCACCTATTTCCACCGGGCGGACGCGGAGGGCATCGGGTTCGACCGTACGGCCTCGGGCAGCAATGCGGTGAGCCAGTACGCGCCGGACGCAACGGCCCGCTTCGCCGATCCGGCGCAGATCGACGAGCGGTTCCTGCTGTGGTTCCACCATCTGCCGTGGGACCATCCCATGCCGTCCGGACGGCCGCTGTGGGACGAGCTGGTGGCGCGCTATGACCGGGGCGTCGATGCGGTGGGCGAGATGCGCCGGACATGGGCCGGGCTGGCCGATCACGTTGACGCGCGGCGCCATTCCGAGGTCGCCGACTTCCTCGCCATTCAGGAGGACGAGGCGCGGTGGTGGCGGGATTCGTCCATCGCCTACTGGCGCAGCCTGAACGGCCTGCCGATGCCTGAGGGCCATGCCCCGCCGGCGCATGATCTGGCGCACTACCGGAACCTGAGTTTCCCGCATGCGCCGGGACATTGGGACTGAAAAACAGTGCAATCGGCGTGCAACTTTTTCGATTTTCCTGAATGAATTCAGCGAAATTGAATTTCGCCGTTGCACTCCGCGGACGCGGCATAGCGGCGCCGGGCGACTGACTGATCGCGCTTGGACGTGGGCGGGGCCGGGTTGGACGAAGGGCATCCGGCCAGTATGGGGCGCCCGGAAGCAGGGGGGGGCAAAAAGGGGGCTGCGCGGCCGCACACCCTTGTCCGGCAAGGCATTGGACTGCGGAAATGCGGGATTCCGCTTCCTTCGCGCCTGAGGCACGGATCAGGGCTTGCCGTATCCCCCGCCGCCCGGCGTTTCGATGATGAAGACGTCGCCGGGATCCATGTCCGCGCGGGCGGTGGAGGGCAGGTCCTCTGTGCGGCCGTCGTGGCGTTCGATGCGATTGACGCCGGTGGCGCCCGGCTCGCCGCCGTTCACGCCGAAAGGCGGGACGCGGCGGTGGTTGGACAGGATCGAGGCGGTCATGGGCTCCAGGAAGCGCAGGCGCCGAACGGTTCCGTCGCCGCCCCTGTGCGCGCCCGCGCCGCCGGAGCCGCGTCGGATGGAGAATTCCTCCAGCAGAACGGGGAAGCGGCTTTCCAGCACCTCGGGATCGGTCAGGCGGCTGTTGGTCATGTGGGTCTGGACCGCGGCGGCGCCGTCGAAATCCGGGCCGGCGCCCGAGCCCCCGGCGATGGTCTCGTAGTACTGGCGCGCGTCGTCGCCGAAGGTGAAATTGTTCATGGTGCCCTGGCTGGCGGCCAGCACGCCCAGGGCGCCGTACAGCGCATCCACCACCGCCTGGCTGGTCTCCACGTTTCCGGCCACCACAGCGGCGGGATGGCGGGGGTTCAGCATGGAGCCTTCGGGCACGATCAGCTCGATGGGTTTGAGGCAGCCCTCGTTCAGGGGAATGGCGTCGTCCACCAGGGTGCGGAAGACGTACAGGACCGCCGCGCGGGTGATGGACAGGGGCGCGTTGAAATTGGTCGGCCGCTGGCCGCTGGTCCCGGTGAAATCGACCACCGCACGGCGTCCGGCGGGATCGATGTCGATGGTCACGCGGATAACCGCGCCGTCGTCCATTTCGTAGTCGAAGGCGCCGGGCTTCAGGGCGGCGATGGCGCGGCGCACGGCCTCCTCGGCGTTGTCCTGGACGTGGCCCATGTAGGCGGCGACCACCGGGCGGCCGAACTCGTCCACCATGCGGATCAGCTCGTCGGCGCCGCGGGTGCAGGCGGCGACCTGGGCCATCAGGTCGGCGAGGTTCTGGTCGACGTTGCGCGACGGATAGCGGCCCGAGGCGAACAGGGCGCGGGTTTCGGCCTCGCGCAGGGCGCCTTCGTCGATCAGCAGGAAGTCGTCGATCAGCACGCCTTCCTCGTCCACCGTGGTGGAGTCCGGGGGCATGGAGCCGGGGGTGGTTCCGCCCACGTCGGCGTGGTGGCCGCGCGCGGCGACGAAGAAGGCGGGGGCGTCGTCGCCCTCGAGGAACACCGGCATGATGACGGTGATGTCGGGCAGGTGGGTGCCGCCGTTGTAGGGGGCGTTGAGCATGTAGACATCGCCGCGCCGCATGCCCCTCTCTTGGCCTCGTCCATCTGAACGCTGGCGGATCACGGTGCGGATGCTCTCGCCCATGGAGCCCAGGTGGACGGGGATGTGCGGGGCGTTGGCGATCAGGGCGCCGCCGGCGTCGAAGACGGCGCAGGAGAAGTCCAGCCGCTCCTTGATGTTCACCGAATAGGCGGTGGCGCGCAGGGCCTCGCCCATCTGTTCGGCGCAGGCCATGAAGCGGCTGTTGAACACTTCCAGCAGGATGGGATCAGCCTCGGTCCCCAAGGCCGTGCGGGCGGGCAAGGGGACGACGCGCTTCAGGATCAGATTGGCGTGGGCGTCCACCGTGGCGCGCCAGCCGGGCTCGAGCACCGTTGTCCCGGTGTCCTCCAGAATGATGGCGGGGCCGTCCACGGCGGCGTCGGCGTCCAGGTGCTCGCGGCGCCAGACGGGCGCGTCGTGATCGGCGCCGGCCATGCGGACGGGGACGCGGGCGACGGGCTCGGCGGCGGTTGCGGGGGGCGGGGCCAGATCGCCCGCGCCCTGGTCAGAGGCGGCGACGGCCTCGACCTCCAGCGTCTCCACCACCAGAGGCTTGCCCTCGGCCACGAAGCCGAAGCGGCGTCGGTGGGCGGTCTCGAAGGCGGCCGTCATGGCGTCGGCCGGGCCGAAGGTGACCGTCAGCGGCGTGTCGGTTCCGGCGTATTTGATCTCGGCGCGGGGCAGGGTCTGCAGGGCGGTGTCGGCGAAGCCCTGGGCGGTCAGTTCGGCGCGGGCGGCGGCGTCCAGATCGGCGACGCGGGCGGCCAGGTCGGGGTCGTTGTCGGGCGACAGGGGCAGGGCGGCGGTGGCCTGGCGGATGGCGCGAACTTCGGCCAGACCCATGCCGTAGGCCGACAGCACGCCGGCGAACGGGTGCAGCATCACCGTGGTCATGCCGAGGGCGTCGGCCACCAGACAGGCGTGCTGGCCGCCCGCGCCGCCGAAACAGTTCAGGGCGTAGCCGGTGACGTCGTGGCCCCGGCTGATGGAGATGGCCTTGATGGCCTCGGCCATGTTCTGGACCGCGATGGCCACGAAGCCCTCGGCCAGATCGGCGGGGGCGAGGTCGCGGCCGGTTTCGGCCTTCACCTGATCCGACAGGGCGGCGAAGCGCGCGCGCACCACCTCGGCGTCCAGCGGCTGGTCCGCCTCGGGGCCGAACACGGCGGGGAAGAACTCGGGCCGCAGCTTGCCCAGCATGACGTTGCAGTCGGTCACGGTCAGGGGGCCGCCCCGGCGATAGGCGGCCGGTCCGGGCACGGCGCCGGCGGACTCCGGCCCGGCCCGCATGCGCCCGCCCTCGAAGCGGCAGATGGAGCCGCCGCCCGCCGCCACGGTGTGGATCGACAGCATGGGCGCGCGCAGGCGGACCCCGGCCACCACGGCGTCAGAGGTGCGCTCGTACTCGCCCGAAAAGTGGGAGACATCGGTGGAGGTGCCGCCCATGTCGAAGCCGATGACGCGCTCGAAGCCGGCCTGACGCGCGGTCTCGGCCATGCCCACCACCCCGCCTGCGGGACCGGACAGGATGGCGTCCTTGCCCCGGAAGGCGTCCGCCGCCGTCAGGCCGCCGGAGGACTGCATGAACAGCAGCGGGACGTCGGGGCCCAGATCGGCGCCGACCCGGTCCACATAGGCGGCCAGCACGGGCGACAGATAGGCGTCGGCCACGGTGGTGTCGCCGCGCCCGATCAGCTTGATCAGGGCGCCCACCTCGTGGCTGACCGAGATCTGGGTGAAGCCGACCTCGCGCGCGATTTCCGCCACGCGAGTCTCATGGTTGGTGAAGCGCCAGCCGTGGACGAGGACGATGGCCACGGCGCGTAAGCCGGCGGCGTGGGCGGCGGTCAGGTCGGCGCGGGTCTTGGCCTCGTCCAGCGGACGGTCCACGGCGCCGTCCACAGTCAGGCGCTCGTCGACCTCGACCACGCGGTCATAGAGTTGGTCGTTCAGCTTGATGTGGCGGACGAACAGCTCCGGGCGGCTCTGCCAGCCGATGCGCAGGGCGTCGCCGAAGCCGCCGGTGATGGCGAGGACGGTGGGCTGGCCCTTGCGCTCGAGCAGGGCGTTGGTGGCCACGGTGGTGCCCATGCGCACGGCGTCCACCTGACCAGCGGGCACCGGACCGGGCGCGGCGTCCAGGATGCGGCGCACGCCCTCGGTGGCGGCGTCGGCGTAGCGCTCGGGATTGTCGGACAGCAGCTTGGTGGTGGTCAGGGCGCCGTTCGGCGCGCGGGCGACGATGTCGGTGAAGGTGCCGCCCCGGTCGATCCAGAAGCGCCAGCCGCTCATGCCGCCACCGCTTTCATGGACACGGCGGGGTCAGCCAGTTTCGCGCGGTCGACGGGGGTCGCCCTGGCGATGAGCTGCTTGCCCATCATGAACTCCGGCGCAGCGTTTACCGCCTCCACCGCGCGGACCCGGTCGCCCTTCAGATGGAACACGGCGAATTTGGCTGCGGCGGGATCGCCGCGCACCACCACGTCGTCGGCCTCGAAGGGCAGGCCGGCGATCTGGAGTTTGACGTCGTACTGGTCGGACCAGAACCAGGGCGTCTCGGGCGCGGGTGCGGGGCGGCCGGTGACGGCGGCGGCGGCCTGCTTGGCCTGCTCCAGCGCATTGGGCACGCTTTCGAGACGGAACGAGCGGTCCTCGTAGAGCGGCAGGGGGCGCCAAGTCACATCGCCGATGGCGAAGATGGCGGGGTCGCTGGTGCGGGCCTGATGGTCCACCACCACGCCGTTCTCACACGGGATCCCCGCCGCACGCGCCAGTTCGTCATTGGCCACCCCGCCGACGCCGATCAGGGCGATGTCGCAGGGGATGACACGGCCATCCTCCAGACGCACGCCGGTGAGGACGCCGTCCGCATCCTCGAAGCCGGACACGGCGGCGTTCAGTTCCAGCGATACGCCGTGGCCGCGGTGAAGATCCTGGAAGAAGTCCGACAGGGGGCCGCAAGCGACGCGGGCCAGACAGCGGGCCTCGCGCTCGATGATGACGGCCGCGGCGCCCAGGGCGCGGGCCGAGGCGGCGGCCTCCAGCCCCACATAGCCGCCGCCGACCACGGCGAGCCGCGCGCCCGGCTTCAGCACCGCCTTCAGGGCCTCGGCCTCGGTGAAGGTGCGCAAGGCCAGGACGCCGGGCAGGTCGGCGCCGGGAATATCCAGACGCCGGGCGCGGGAGCCCGTGGCGAGGATCAGGACATCGTAGGCAAGGCTCGATCCATCGTTGAGCGTGACCGTTCGGGCGTCGCGGTCGATGGCGACAGCGGCGGTTTCGGTGCGCAGGTCCACGTGGTTTTCGGCGTACCAGGAGGCGGGGCGCAGCTCGACCGCCTCGATGTCCGCCTCGCCCTTCAGCCAGGCCTTGGACAGGGGCGGGCGCTGGTAGGGGATGGCCGCCTCGTCGCCGATCAGGACGATGGGACCCTCATGGCCGTACTGGCGCAGGAACGCCGCCGCCGAGCCGCCTGCATGACCCGCGCCGACGATGACGATGCGGGCGTCGGCGGGATGGGCGGTCGTGTCGGTCATGGCGGTCCTGCAAGGCTGGTCGCCCGACATATGGCATGTGAGGCGCGCGAGACCACCCTTTGCGAATTGTGGCTATGCCGGCCCTAGGCGCGTTTCAGGGAAGCCCTGGCGGCAGTCTCTGCCGGCAGGATCTCCACGAAGCGCTTGAGCGCGGTGGGCCAGTTCTCCAGCAGGCGGCGCGCCTTGGGCGAGCCGGTCTCGAGCGCGTGGCGTTCCACCAGAGCCTTCAGCGCGTCGGCCGAGGCGCCGACCACCGGGCCCAGCACGACGGAGTCCGCGTTGACGTGGGCGGCCAGGTCACCGTCCTCGTCCAGCACATGGACCCGCCCGCCGGACATGCCCGCGGCGAAGTTCCAGCCGACCCGGCCCAGGATCACCACGGCGCCGCCGGTCATGTATTCGCAGCCGTGGGCGCCGCAGCCCTCGATCACCGCCGTGGCGCCGGAGTTGCGGACCCCGAAGCGCTCGCCCGCCATGCCCGCGGCGTACAGTGCGCCGGAGGTGGCGCCGTACAGGCAGGTGTTGCCGACGATGGCCTGGCGCTCCATCCACCGGGTCGGGCGCACCACGATCTCGGCGCCGGACAGGCCCTTGCCCACATAGTCGTTGGCCTCGCCGTCCAGCTCGATCTTGAGGCCCTTCATGCCCCAGGCGGCCAGCGACTGGCCGGCCGAGCCGCGCAGCTTCAGGGTCAGATGTCCGTCGGGCAGGTCCGAGCCGTATTTGCGCACGATGTGGCTGGAGGTGCGCGTGCCGATGGCGCGCTGCACATTGCGGACCGAATAGGTCAGCTGCATCTTCTCGCGCCGCTCCAGGAAGGGGGCGGCGTCGCGCACCACCTGGGCGTCGAGGGTGTCGGGCACGGGATTGCGTCGGGCCTCTGGTCCGCGCCGCACCTGCAGGCCGCTGTCCACGCGCACCAGCAAGGGATTCAGGTCCAGATCATCCAGTTCGGCGCCGCCGCGCGAGACCTGACGCAGCAGGTCGGTGCGGCCGACGGCCTCGTCCAGCGAACGCAGGCCCAGGGACGCCAGAACCTCGCGCGTCTCCTCGGCGATGAAGCTGAACAGGTTGACCACCTTGTCCGCCGTGCCGGTGAACATGGCGCGCAGGCGCTCGTCCTGAACACAGACGCCCACGGGGCAGGTGTTGGAGTGGCACTGGCGCACCATCAAACAGCCCACGGCGATCAGGCTGGCGGTGCCGATGCCGAACTCCTCGGCCCCCAGCAGGGCGGCGATGACCACGTCCCGGCCGGTGCGGATGCCGCCGTCGGTGCGCAGGCGCACATGGTCGCGCAGGCCGTTCAGGCCCAGCACCTGATGGGCCTCGGCCAGACCCATCTCCCACGGCATGCCCGCATGCTTGATGGAGCCCATGGCGGAGGCGCCCGTGCCGCCGTTGTGGCCGGAGATGAGGATGATGTCGGCCTTCGCCTTGGCCACGCCCGCCGCCACCGCGCCGATGCCGGCGGAGGAGACCAGCTTCACCGTGACCCGGGCGTCGGGGTTGATCTGCTTCAGGTCGTAGATGAGCTGGGCCAGATCCTCGATGGAGTAGATGTCGTGGTGCGGCGGCGGGCTGATCAGGCCCACGCCCGGCGTCGAATGACGCATGCGGGCGATGAACTCGGTGACCTTGAAGCCGGGCAGCTGGCCGCCTTCACCGGGCTTGGCGCCCTGGGCCACCTTGATCTCGATCTCGCGGCACTGGTTCAGATATTCGGCGGTGACGCCGAACCGGCCCGAGGCCACCTGCTTGATGGCCGAGTTTGGATTGTCGCCGTTGGCGCGGGGCTTGTAGCGCTCCGGATCCTCGCCGCCCTCGCCCGACACCGAGCGCGAGCCGATGCGGTTCATGGCGATGTTCAGGGTCTCGTGCGCCTCGGGCGACAGGGCGCCCAGGCTCATGCCCGGGGTGACGAACCGCTTGCGGATTTCGTTGACGCTCTCGACCTCGTCCAGGGGCGCGGGGCGCTCCGCCTCGCGGAAGTCCAGCAGGTCCCTGAGCGCGATGGACGGCAGTTCGCGGGCGCGGCGGGAATAGGCCTTGAACCGCTTGTAGTCGCCGCGCGTGGTGGCGTCCTGCAGGCGGTGGATCATCTCAGCGTCCCAGCCGTGGGTCTCCTCGCCGGCACGGATGCGGTGCGAACCGCCGATGCGGCGGGCCGGGCGGGCGGCCTCGAAGCCGCGTTTCGCCTTGCGCACCATCTGGGCCTCGATGCCCGCCAGGCCGACGCCGGAGATGCGCGAGACCATGCCGGGGAAGAACTCGTTGACCAGCGCCCGCGACAGGCCCAGCGCCTCGAACTCATAGCCGCCGCGATAGGCGGAGATGACCGAGATGCCCTTCTTGGCGAGGATCTTCATCAGACCCGCCTCGACCGCCTTCTTGTAGTTCAGGCAGGCGTCGCGGAGCGTCAGGCCGGGATAGCGGCCCGCGTCCATGCGGTCCTGGAAGGTCTCCTGCGCCAGCCAGGCGTTGACCGCCGTGGCGCCGACCCCGACCAGCACCGCGAAGGCGTGGGCGTCGATGGCTTCCGACGTGCGCACCACGATGGAGACAAACGAGCGCAGGCCCTCGTCCACCAGCCGGGCGTGCACCGCCGCAGCCGCGAGGATCATGGGCGCCAGCGGGCGGCCGGGGCCCATGTGTTCGTCCGTCAGCACGATCAGGGCCGCGCCGTCAGCGGCCGCCTGGACCGCCTCGCCCTGGATGCGGTCCAGCGCCTGACGCAGGGCCTCGCCCGGCTTCGCGCCCTCAGGGGGTGCGATGAAGGTGCAGTCGATGTGGATGGTGGCGCCCGCACCCACGGCCAGCAGCATGCGCTCGTACATGCCGGTGGTCAGGACCGGGGACTCCAGCACGAACACCCGGGTCTGGGTCTCGTCCTGGGCCAGGATATTGCCGAGGTTCTTGAACCGGGTCTTCAGGCTCATGGCCCCCGCTTCGCGCAGGGAGTCGATGGGCGGGTTGGTGACCTGGGCGAACTGCTGGCGGAAATAGTGGCTGAAGGGCCGGTCCTGATGGGACAGGACCGCGGGCGGGGTGTCGTCGCCCATGGAGCCCACCGCCTCCTTGCCGTCGGCGGCCATGGGGTCCAGCAGGCTCTCGATGTCTTCGTCGGTCCAGCCCACCGCGGCCTGCGCGCGCACCAGGGCCTCGCCGTCCAGGCGGCGCGGCTCGTCGCCGGGCCCGATCATGGGCTCCAGCTCCACCATGTTGTCCAGCCACTCGGCGTAGGGGTGATCCTCGGCCAGACGGTCGATGGTCTCGGCTTCGTCGTAGAAGCGGCCCGCCTCCAGATCGACGCAGATCATGCGGCCGGGGCCGATGTGGCGGCGCTCGGCGATGCGCTCCTCGGCCACGCCGGTCATGCCCGCCTCGGAGCCGCAGATCAGCAGGCCGTCGGTGGTGAGGGCGGCGCGCAGGGGGCGCAGGCCGTTGCGGTCCTTGCCCGCCACGACCCAGCGGCCGTCGGTGGCGCAGATGGCGGCGGGGCCGTCCCACGGCTCCATCACCGCGTTGCAATAGGCGTAGAGCGCCTCGTGCTCGGGCTTCATCAGCCCGGGCAGGCGCGCCTCGGGGATCAGCAGGGCCTTGACCATGGGCGCGGGGCGCCCGGCGTGGACCAGCACCTCGAACACATTGTCCAGTGCGGCGGAGTCGGAGCCCGAGGCCTGGATCACCGGCTTGACCGTGGCGTCGTCGGCCCCGAAGGCGTCGGCGGTCATGCGGATCTCGTGGCTGCGCATCCAGTTGGCGTTGCCGCGCAGGGTGTTGATCTCGCCGTTGTGCGCCAGCATGCGGAAAGGCTGGGCCAGCCGCCATTCCGGGAAGGTGTTGGTGGAGTATCGCTGGTGGAACAGGGCCACCGGCGCCTCCATGCGCGGGTCGGTCAGGTCCGGATAGAACTCGTCCAGCGCCTCGGCCAGCATCATGCCCTTGTAGATGACCGAGCGGGCCGACAGGGAGCAGACGTAGAACTCGGCCAGACCCTTGGCCTGGGCGCGCTTCTCGATGCGGCGGCGCAGCAGGAACAGGGCCCGCTCCAGCGCCTCGCCCTCCAGATCGTCGGGCGGCGCCAGCATGATCTGTTCGATCTCGGGGCGAGTGGCGGCGGCGCGCTCGCCCAGAACCTCGATGCGGTGGGGGACCTGACGCCAGCCGTACAGATAGAATCCGGCTTTCAGGACCTCGCTCTCGACCAGGGTGCGGGCGCGCTCCTGGGCCCCCAGATCGGTGCGGGGAAGGAACACCTGGCCCACGGCGATGGGGCCGGGACGGGGCGTGTGACCGGTGTCGCGCACCTGGGCCTCGAAGAAGGCGCGCGGCATGCCGATCAGGATGCCGGCGCCGTCCCCGGACTTGCCGTCGGCGTCCACCGCGCCCCGGTGGAAGATGGCCTTCAGGGCCTTGAGGGCCAGTTCGACCACCTCGCGGCGCGGCTGGCCGTCCAGGGCGGCGACCAGACCGACGCCGCAGGCGTCCCGCTCGGACGTGGGTTCATAGGCGTGGGCCGCCGCCAGGGCGTCACGTTGGGCCAGGTAGTGCTTGGGGTCGAACGTCATGCCGCAACGGAGTCCTGATTACGCAGCCACTGGTCGATTTCGGCGGCGGCGTCCTGTCCCTGACGCACGGCCCAGACCACGAGAGAGGCGCCGCGCACGATGTCGCCCGCAGCGAATACGCCGGGCAGGGTGGTGGCGAAGCCGTGGGCGGCGACACGCAGGGTCTTCCAGTCGGTCACCGCCAGATCGTCGGCGTCGAAGATGACAGGAAGGTTCTCCGGTTCAAAGCCCAGGGCCTCGATGATCAGGTCGGCGGGCAGGTCGAACTCGCCGCCGGGCGCCTCCTCGACCGTCCAGCGGCCGTCCAGGGTCGGGGCCGACAGGGCCATGCGCGCCGCGCGCAGGCCGGTGACGCCGTCCGAGCCGCCCAGCACCGCCTTGGGCGCCGCCAGCCATTCGAAGCGGACGCCTTCCTCCTCGGCGTTGGTGGTCTCGCGGGCGCTGCCGGGCATGTTGTCCCGGTCGCGGCGATAGACGCAGGTGACCGAGGTCGCCCCCTGACGCACGGCGGTGCGCACGCAGTCCATGGCCGTGTCGCCGCCGCCGATGACCACCACCCGCTTGCTCTCGGCGTTCAGGGGACCGTCGTCGTAGGCGGCCACGGCGTCGCCGAAACCCTTGCGGTTGGACGCGATCAGATAGTCCAGCGCGGCCACCACGCCGTTGGAGCCGCAGCCGGGCGCCGACAGCCGCCGGGCCTGATAGACCCCCGTGGCCACCAGCACCGCGTCATGGGCGCCGCGCAGGTCGTCGAAGGCGATGTCCTTGCCGATGTCGGTGTTGAGCCGGAATTTCACGCCGCCCTCGATCAGGCGGTCCACACGGCGGGCGACCACATGCTTCTCCAGCTTGAAGCCGGGGATGCCGTAGGTCAGCAGGCCGCCCGCGCGGTCGTGGCGGTCATAGATGGTGACGGCGTAGCCCGCCGACCGCAGCCGGTCCGCGGCGGCCAGACCGGCCGGCCCGGCGCCGATGATGCCGATTGACCGCCCCAGTTCCGTCAGGGGGCGCAGAGGCGAGATCCAGCCGTTGTCGAACGCCTGGTCGCCCAGCCACTTCTCCACCGAGCCGATGGTGACCGTCTCCCAGCCGGCCTGCTCCAGGGTGCAGGCGCCTTCGCACAGGCGGTCCTGGGGGCAGATGCGGCCGCAGATTTCGGGCATGGCGCTGGTGGCTTCGGACAGCCGCCAGGCTTCCTCGATACGGCCCTCGGAGGCCAGGCGCAGCCAGTCAGGGATGTTGTTCTGCAAGGGACAGCCGGACTGGCAGAACGGCACGCCGCACTGGGCGCAGCGGCTGGACTGGCTTGTGCCTTCAGCGACCCGGAACGAGGCGTAGATCTCGTCGAAATCGCGCACGCGTTCGGACGCGGCGGCCTTCGCAGGACCGGCGTGCGGAACGGTCACGAACTTCTGGTTCGCGTCAGCCAAATCAAATCCCTCTCGCAAGTGCGGGCGAAAACTCTATGGGCAGGTGGTTCTTGGCGCAATAAATTAGTCGCGCGCAAGGTCCGTCCGCGTGAATTTGGCAACAATTGTGCTCCGACCACGGCAAAGCCTCTTGCGCATTTCGCAAATGCGTTAAACAGTTCGCACCTGCGGGATAACCAACCAGGGGGTAATATCAGTGACCAAGATCTGGAACCGACTGCCCGGCTTTGTCGGGCTATGCATTCTAACCATGGCGTTGTTCTACGCGGGGGGCGCGTTCGCCACCCCCGCGACTGCGGACCCGGCGGCGCTGGCTGCGCCTGCGGCCGAAGCCGCGCCGGAGGCTCTTGAAGCCGCGGCGGACAGCGGGGCGGGCGCCGCCAGCACCGTGACCATCGAAGAGGCCGCGGCCGCCGAGGAGGCCGCGCCCGGACCGGAACTGCTCGACCACCAGGCGGTGGCCGAGATCGACGGTGCGGCCACCAGCTGGATCCTGACCTCCACGGCCCTGGTGCTGCTGATGACCCTGCCGGGTCTGGCGCTCTTCTACGGCGGCATGGTGCGGCGCAAAAACGTCATCGCCACCATCACCCAGTCGGTGGGCGTGGCGGCGGTGGTCAGCCTGTGCTGGTTCGTCGCAGGCTACAGCCTGGCCTTCGGGGTGGGTCAGCCCATCGCCGGATTCAGCGGAGAGCAAGTCAACGCCGTGGTCGGCGGACTTCAGGCCATGTTCCTGAACGGGGTCGGCATGGAGACGGCCTATGGCGCGGCTCCGGGTCTGCCTGAATATCTCTGGATCGCCTTCCAGCTGACCTTCGCCATCATCACGCCCGCCCTGGTCACGGGCGCCTTCGCCGAGCGCATGAAGTACTCGGCGCTGCTGCTGTTCACGGCCCTGTGGACGCTCTTCGTCTATTCGCCCATCTGTCACTGGGTGTGGGGCGGCGGCTTCCTGGGCGGCATGGGCGTGCTCGACTTCGCCGGCGGCGCGGTGGTTCACGTGAACTCCGGCGTGGCGGGTCTGGTCTGCGCCATCTTCCTCGGCCCGAGAAAGGGCTATGGCGCGGGTCCGATCGTGGCCCACAACCCGGTCCTGACCCTGATCGGCGCCAGCTGCTGCTGGTGGGCTGGTTCGGTTTCAACGCCGGCTCGGCCTGGGCTGCGGACGCCATCGCCGGCGTTGCCATACTGAACACCCTGCTGGCCGCCATGGCGGCGTCGCTCAGCTGGAAGCTGATCGAGGTCATCGAGAAGCGCAAACCCTCGCTGATCGGCGTGCTGTCGGGTCTGGTGGCCGGTCTGGTCGCCATCACCCCGGCGGCGGGTTTCGTCGATCCCAAGGGCGCGGTCATCATCGGCCTGATCGCCGGTCCGGTCTGCTACGCGGCCTCGGTCTGGATCAAGAAGCTGCTGCGCTACGACGACAGCCTGGACGTCTTCGGCATCCACGGCGCCGGCGGCCTGCTCGGCGCGCTGCTGACCGGCGTGTTCGCCACCACCGCCATCAACAGCGTGTCGGAAGGCGCCAATGTCCCGACCCAGGCCCTGGGCCTGGCCTGGACCATCGCATGGAGCGCGGTGGGCACCTTCCTCATCCTGCTGATCTGCAAGTTCACCACGGGCCTGCGCGTGCGGCCCGAGGAGGAGGAGACCGGTCTCGACACCGTGATCCATGGCGAGGCGCTGGAGCACTAGCTCCGTCGTCTCATTCCGCGGGGCGGAGGGGGACGGGAGAGCGGGATCGAGGGGGTCCCGCTCTCCCTACCGCCCGGGGGTGATCTGAAGGCTCAGAGGCTTTCAACCAACGAACTCAAAGAGGGGATATCCAATGAAAACAGTGATCGCGTCTGTCTGCTCCGCCGCCGTTCTCGCCCTGGCCGGCGCTGCCTCGGCCCAGGATTTCAGCTTCAACCTCACCGCCACCTCGGACTATGTCTGGCGGGGCGTCAGCCAGTCCGACGAGGATTTCGCCATCCAGGGCGGTGTGGATTACGAGTCCGGGATCTTCTATGCGGGGACCTGGGCCTCGACGGTCGATTTCGGCGACGACACCGACGCCGAGTGGGACATCTATCTGGGTGTCGCGCCGTCGGTCGGCGGCTTCGACTGGGACTTCGGCATCACCCACTACATGTACCTGGGGGATCCGGACGGCTCGGACTATGACTTCACCGAAGCGTCCGCGGCGGTGTCGCGCGCCATTGGGGCGGCGACATACGGCCTGAAGCTGGCCTATTCGCCGGACTTCTTCGGCGCCGAGGATGACGCCACCTATCTGGAGGCCAACTTCGCCGTCGAACCCGCGCCGCAGTGGAGCGTGTCGGGTGCGGTGGGCCAGCAGTGGGTGGATTCCGGCGCCGACTATCTGAGCTGGAATCTGGGCGTGGGGTACGCCTTCAACGATGTGTTCGGCGTGGACCTGCGCTACCACGACACCGACGAGCACAACTGGGGGGACATCTTCGACAGCCGCGTCGTCCTCAGCCTGACCGCCGGCTTCTGACGCTACAGACGTCCGTCGAAACCAAAACGCCGTCCGGTTCGCCGGGCGGCGTTTTTCATGGGCGCATCTTGCGCTGGTGTTATAGAATAACATATGAGCGGGGTCATCGAAGGATTCCGCATGAACGCCCCCGCCGCAGCCCCCCGCGCCGTCGTCCGATCCTGGGGCGACATGGCCGCCATCGGCCTGTCCATGGCCTGCCTCGCCCATTGCCTGGCCCTGCCGGTGGCGGCGGCGTTCCTCCCCATGCTCGGCCTGGCCACGGAAGCGGCCTGGGCGCACTGGGCCTTCGTGGCCGTGGCGGCGCCGCTGTCCATCTGGACCCTGGCCTGGCCGCCGCGCGGGGCCCTGCGGCCTTTGCCCTTGTCGCTGGCGGCGCTGGGGCTGACGGCGCTGGTTCTGGGCGCGGCCGAGTGGCCCAGCCATGCCATGGAGACGCCGATCACCGTGGCCGGCGCCCTTCTGCTGAGCGCCGCCCACTGGATCAATCTGCGGCGACGACGTCACCGCTGCTGAGGACTACTCCGCAACACCCCATCCGCCCGCCAGAGCCTTGAACAGGGTGATCTGGTTATTGCTGACCTGAGCCTCTGACGCGGCCAGGGCGGCGTCGGCCTGGGCCAGGGTCCGCTGGGCGTCCAGCAGGGTCAGGAAGCTGTCGGCGCCGGCGTCGAAACGCAGCCGCGACAGCCGCTCGGCGTCCGCCGCGCGGTTCCGGGCCGTGGTCAGGGCCGCGCGACGGTCCAGTTCGTTGGCGTAGGCCGACAGGGCCGTCTCGGTCTCCTGCAGCGCCACCAGCACCGTCTGGTCGAAATTGGCCAGGGCGATGTCGGTCCCGGCCTCGGCCTGGGCAATGCGCGCGCGGATGGCGGCGATGTTGGGGAAGGACCAGCTGATCAAAGGTCCGACATTGAAGCGGAAGGCCGTATCGTCGCCGAGGTCGGACGCATCCAACGCGGTCGCGCCCAGAGACCCGCCGAGCTGGATGGTCGGATAGAGGGAGGCGACGGCCACGTTCACCCGTGCGGCGGCGCCGGCCAGCTCGCGTTCCGCCCGGCGCACGTCCGGCCGGCGGGCCAGCAGGGCCGCCCCGTCGCCGATGGGGACGGGCTGGGTCAGCTGGGGCGGACGGGCGCAGTCGCGCGCGGCCTGGCTGGCCTCGGCCGGGGTGACCCCGGTGAGGGTGGACAGGCGGAACAGGGCGGCGTCGCGCTGGGCCCTCAGGGGCGGCAGGGTGGCGCGGGTGGACTGCAGCGCCGAGTCCGCGCGGGCGGTGTCCAGCCCGGTGCCCCGGCCCAGATCCAGCAGGCGCTGGGTGAGGTCGGCGGTTTCCTGCTGCAGCCCGATGGTGCGCTCGGTGACCGCGATCCGGGCGTTGGCGGAACAGGCGTCGGCGTAGGCGCGCGCCGTTTCAGCCGCCACAGTGACCTGAACCACCTCCAGCGCGGCCTGGGCCGCGTCGGCGTCGGCGCGGGCGGCGCGAATGGCCGAGGACACCCGTCCGAACAGGTCGATCTCATAGGCCACGTCCAGACCCACGTCATAGGTCTCGCCCTCGTCCAGCGGTCCGGTCGCCGCCGGATCGACGGCGTAGGCGGACTGGCGGCCGTACTGGCCTGACGCGCCCACGCTGGTGGACGGCAGGCGGGCGGAACGCGCCTCGCTCAGCGACGCGCGCACCAGACGCAGGTTGGCAGCGGCGGCTTCCAGTTCGTTGTTCTCGGCCAGGGCCTGGAGCACCAGGCCGTCCAGCACGGGATCATCGTACAGACGCCACCAGTCGCTGCGGGCCTGGGCGGGGCTGACCTGCGTGGTCAGCCCCTGGCCGATGAAGGCGCCGAGGCAGGGGGGGGGGAGGGTGGCCTCGGGCGCCCCTGGCCCCACCGCGCACGCCGACAGGAGAGCCGTTGCGCAGGCGGCGGAGAGGAAACGGGCGGAAGTGGACAGGCGGGGGGTCATCAGTGGTCTCCGGTCCGGCCGGCGGCAGGCGCCGGCGCGTCAGGATCATAGGGGTCGTGGGGCGGCGCGCCGTAGGTGGTGGGCAGGTCGCGGTCCTTCTCGGGGGCCCTGGGCAGCTTGCCCGAAATCCAGCGGGAGATGACGTAGAACACCGGCGTGAAGATCAGGCCGAACAGGGTCACCCCGACCATGCCGAACACCACCGCCACGCCCAGGGCCTGACGCATCTCCGCGCCCGGACCCGTGGCGATGGCGAGGGGCAGCACGCCGAAGATGAAGGCGAAGGACGTCATCAGGATCGGCCGCAGACGGGTGCGCGCGGCGCGGACCGCGGCGTCCCAGCGGTTCAGCCCGTCGTTCTCCTCGGCCTGTTTGGCGAACTCCACGATCAGGATGGCGTTCTTGGCCGCCAGCGCGATCAGAACCACCAGGCCCACCTGGGTCAGGATGTTGTTGTCCATCCCGTTCAGATTGACCCCGATCAGGGCCGCCAGGATGCACATGGGCACGATCAGGATGACCGCCAGCGGCAGGGTGAAGGCCTCGTACTGGGCGGCCAGCACCAGGAACACGAACACCACCGCCATCAGGAAGATCATGGTCGAGGATGAGCCCGACTGCTGCTCCTGATAGGCCAGGCCGGTCCATTCATAGCTGAACCCGTCCGGCAGAGCCTGGGCGGCCATGGCCTCCATCGTGGCCAGCGCCTGTCCGGACGAGACGCCCGGGGCGGCCTGTCCCTGAAGCTCGGAGGCCGGGAACATGTTGTAGCGGACCACACGCGCCGGGCCGGAGTCGTTGCTCAGCGTCGCTACCGAACCGATCGGAACCATGGCGCCCGAGGATGAGCGGGTCTGAAGGTTGGCGATGTCGGAGATGTCGTCGCGGTAGGCGGGCTCGGCCTGGGCGGTGACGCGGAAGGTGCGGCCCAGATAGTTGAAGTCATTGATGTAGGACGAGCCCAGATAGATGCCGAGGGTGTCGTACACATCGGCGGGCTGGACCCCCATCATCAGGGCGCGGTCGCGGTCCACGTCGGCCTGAATGCGCGGCGTGCCGGTGTTGTACAGGCTGAACACCTGCTGCACCTGATCCGGCGTCTGGGCGGCGGCGCCCATCATGGCGTAGGTGGCGCCTTGCAGAGCCTCATAGCCGGCGCCGGAACGGTCCTGAACCATCATGACGAAGCCGTTGCCGTTGCCGAGACCCTGCACCGCGGGCGGTGCGATCATGAAGATCTGCGCTTCCTCGATGGCGCCGGCGGCCATGCTGAGCTGCCCGGCCAAGGCCGAGGCCGTGAGCTCGGGCGCCGAACGTTCGCCGTGATCAGCCAGACGGATGAACATGGTCGCGGAGTTCGAGCCCGCCGAGAAGCTGGTGCCGTCCAGACCTGCGAAGGCGGCCACATCGACGACGCCCTCGGTCGCGCGGACGATCTCCACGGCGCGGGTCATGGCGGCCTCGGTGCGGTCCAGCGAGGCGCCGGGCGGCAGTTGCACCACGCCAATGAGGAAGCCCTGATCCTGCTCGGGGATGAAGCCGGTGGGCGTGTCCATCAGCCGCCACCCGGTCAGGGCCAGCAGACCCACATAGATGATCAGCACGATGGAGACGGTGCGCACGAGCCGTGCGGTCAGGCGGCCGTAGCGGTCCGACAGCCAGTCGAATCCCTGATTGAATTTGGCGCCCGCCATGCCGAGGTAGTGGAACCCGGTCCCGATGGGGCCGCGTTTGCGGGCGTCGCGTCGTGAGGCTTGTGCGGCTTCAGCAGCAGGGCGGCCAGGGCCGGCGACAGGGTCAGCGAAACCAGCAGGGAAATCATGGTGGCGCCGGCGATGGTGACGGCGAACTGGCGATAGAAGATGCCCGGGATGCCCGACACGAAAGCCGTCGGCACGAACACCGCGACCAGCACCAGGCTGATGGCGATCAGGCGCCGGACACCTCGCGCATGGACTTGTAGGCGGCCTCGCGCGGGGTCAGGCCTTCGCGGATATAGCGCTCCACGTTCTCCACCACGATGATGGCGTCATCGACCACGATGCCCACAGCCAGCACCAGGGCGAACAGGGACAGGGAATTGATCGAGAAGCCCAGCGCCAGCTGGATGGCGAAGGTGCCGACCAGGGCCACGGGAATGGCGATGATCGGGATGATCGCCGCGCGCCAGGTCTGCAGGAAAACCAGCACCACGATCATGACCAGGAAGATGGCCTCGATCAGGGTGTGCTGCACCGCCTCGACCGAGTGCTCGACGTATTCGGTCGGGTTGTAGGGAATGGAATAGGTCATGCCGGGCGGGAAGTCGCCGGACAGGGCCTCGATCTCCTCGAGGACCGCGTGGGCGGTGTTCAGGGCGTTGGCGCCCGGTTGCTGGACGATGGCCATGCCCACGCCGCGCTCGCCGGAGAAATAGCCCCGGATGCCGTAGTCCTGGGAGCCCAGCTCGACCCGCGCCACATCGCGGACGCGGGTGACACGGCCCTCGGCGTCGGTCTTGATGACCACATCGGCGAACTGTTCGGGATCCGACAGCCGGCTTTGCACCTGCACGGGCAGCTGGAAGGCGGAGGCGTTGTCCGTATAGGGCGGCTGGCCGATGGCGCCGGCTGCGGCCTGGGTGTTCTGGCCGCGCAGGGCGTTGATGATCTCGGGCGCCGTCAGGTTGCGCGCCGCGGCCTTGGCCGGGTCGATCCAGATGCGCATGGCGTAGTTGCCGCCGCCGAAGATCTGGACCTGGCCCACGCCCTCAATGCGCAGCATGCGGTCACGCAGCGTCGAGTTGGCGTAGTTGCCCATGTAGTCGACGTCGAGGCTCTCGTCCGGCGAGGTCAGGGCGACCAGCAGCAGGAAGTCGGTGGCCTGCTTGTTCACTGTCACGCCGATCTGGCGCACTTGTTCCGGCAGGCGCGGTTCGGCCAGGGCGACCCGGTTCTGGACCAGCACCTGGGCCGCATCCAGATCCGTGCCCGGCTGGAAGGTGACGGTCACCGCCACCACCCCGTCGGAGGTGGACGAGGAGGACATGTAGAGCATGTTCTCGACGCCGTTCACCTCCTGCTCGATGGGCGCGGCGACGGTCTCGGCCAGGGTCTCGGCCGAGGCGCCGGGATAGGCGGCCTGGATCGCGATGGTGGGCGGCGCGATCTCCGGATACTGCGACAGCGGCAGCAGCGGGTAGGCGAAGGCGCCGATCAGGGTGATGACCACCGAGATGACGATCGCGAAGATCGGCCGGTCGATGAAGAAGCGTGAGAAATTCATGGCGTGGAGCCTGTCCCGATCAGTCGGCGATGGTCGCGGTGGACGCCGCCTGGGCGGTGGTCACCGGCTGCGACTCTTCACGCGGCTCGATGGTGATTTCGGTGTTCTGGGGCGTCACCGGCTGGCCGGGCTGGGCCCGTTGCAGGCCGTTGACGATGACCCGGTCGTCGGGCGCCAGGCCAGCGCGCACGACCCGCAGTCCGTCCACCGTCGGACCCAGCTGAACGGGCTTGCCCGCCACCACGCCGTCGGCGCCGACCACATAGACCAGGCGGCGCGGGCCGTCGGTGACGATGGCGGTCTCGGGCACCAGCAGGGCCTGATAGGCCTCCGAGCCGGCGACGCGGGCGTGGCCGAACATGCCGGGCGTCAGGAAGCCGTCGGCGTTGTTCACCACCGCGCGCAGGCGGATGGTGCCGGAGGAGGCGTCGATGGCGTTGTCGGTGAAGTCCAGCGTGCCGGACCAGCGATAGTCGCCCTCGTCCTGCAAGCGGATGCGCACCGGGGCGCCGCCGCCGGAGCGGGCGTCGCGCTGGTACTTCAGCAGCAGGGCTTCGGAACCTTCGAAAGTGAAGTGGATCGGGCCGCCGGACACGATGGTGGTGAGGACGTCGGCGGCCGACGACCCCCCGGCCACCAGATTACCCACGTCCACACGGCGGTCCGACACACGGCCGGACGACGGGGCGGTGACGCGGGTGAATTCCAGATCCAGTTGGCGCGCGCGGGCATTGGCCTGGGCGCCGGCCAGGGCGGCTTCGGCCTGGCTGACCGCGGCGCGGGCGCTGTCGAACTCGGCCTGGGACACGGCCTGGGCCTCCAGCAGTCCCTCGGCGCGGGCGAATTCGGCGCGGGCCAGGTTCAACTGGGCCTCGGCCTGCGCCACCGAAGCGCGGGCGGAGGCCAGGGCGGCCTGGGCCGGGCGGGGGTCGAGGGTGAACAGAAGTTGGCCGCGCTGGACCATCTGCCCGTCGCGGAAGTGGACGGCCTGGATGTAGCCGCCCACCCGGGCGCGCACGTCCACGGTCTGAACGGCCTCGAAACGGCCGACGAACTCGTCCCAGTCGGTGACCTGGCGCGCCAGGGGGGTGGCCACGGAAACGGGGGCGGCGGCGGCGGGGCCTGACCCTCGGCGGGGTCTCCACAGCCGGAAAGGACGAGCAACGCAAAAGCGCTCGCGGCGATCACGCGGTACGGTCGCATGGGGTCTTCTCCTGTCGGGACGGACCACGTATGCGATGGGGAGATCGCCGCGAGTCAACGTCTGATGACTTACTGCTCGCGATGGCCTATGTTTGTCAACAGTCGTTGACTTCAAAAACTGTGACGCTTGTTCCGACTGACTGGAGATTGGTTCTGACCGACTGTTCCGCAAGACCCAGAAACGCCGCGAACACGCGGGTGCGGATTCTGGAATCCGCCCGCGAACTGTTCTCCCATAAGGGATACGACGAGGTGGGCATGCGCGACATCGGCCGTGAGGCCGGTGTCGATGCGGCCCTGGTGTCCCGCTATTTCGGCTCCAAGGAGGACCTGTTCGCCGAGGTGCTGCGCAGTTGCGGCGATGCGAAGGACTGGTTCGAGGGCGACCGCACCGACTTCGGCCGCGAGCTGGCTTATGAGCTGGTCTATGATCCGTCCGAGATGGATGACTGCAAGCTGGACGGCCTGCTCATCATGCTGCGCTCCATGGGGTCGCAGAAGGCGGCGGAGATCATTCGCCAGTCAACGCACGAGCGATTCTATGCGCCGTTCATCAAATGGCTGGGCGGCGAGGACGTGGAAGTCCGCTCGCGGATGGTGCTGGGGGTCCTGATGGGCATGGCGCTGAGCCGCGACATGGCCGGCGGTTATGGCCTGTCGGAAGAAGACACCGCCAAACTGTGCGAGCGGCTGGCCGTTCTGTTCCAGAACTGCATCGATGGCGATTGCTGAGCGAAAATCCGGACGCTGAGGAATTCGCCGAACGCTGAAATCTTTTCCTTAACCTTGTTAGCGCTCTCATTGCTGAAAAGGCACTGGGGAGAGCGCCTTGGACAATCACGCCCTGCTGGCCTTCGTTGGCCCGGAAGCCTGTCGGTTCGCCTTGATGGAGGCGACCGGCGATCGCCCGCGCCTGTCCCAGTATCGGGAGGTTCCGGTCCGGCTGGGCGACAGCCTCTGTAGCCTGATGAGCGCTTATGCGCTGGGCCTGGGCCGTCCGCTGCCGTCCCGCCTCGGCCTGGCCGTCGCGGCCCCGGTCAACGACGAGCGGATCACCGTGACCCAGTCGGGCTGGTCCTTCACACGCCACGAGCTTTGCGAGACCTTCGGTTTCGAGACCCTGTCGCTGATCAATGACGCGGCGGCGGCGGCCTTGTCGCTGCAGTGGCTGGAGGCCGGGGACACCCTGGCCATCGGAGCGGCGGACGCGCCGGTGGGAGGACTGGCTGAAGGACGCTATGCGGTGGTCAGCGCCGATTTCGGCCTGGGTGTCTCGGCCGTGGAGATCGGGCCGGACGGCTGCCGGGTGATCGATACCGAGGCGGGCCACCTGGCCTTCGCCCCGGACAATGCGGAGGAGTTCGAATTGCTGGCCCGGCTGGGCGCGGTGTTCGGACGGGTGTCCTACGAACGGCTGATCTCCTGGCCTGGACTGGCCAATGTGCATGAGGCGCTGGCGCGGGCGCCCGGCGCGCGGCCTGACGAGCCGCTGGATCCGCTGGAGGTGGCGCTGTACGCGCGCACGGGCGCCGATCCCCACTGCCGCGAGGCGCTGGACCGGTATCTGGCGGTGCTGGGGGATTTCGCGGGGGCGTCGGCGCTGGCGCTCGGCGCCAATCAGGGCGTGTTCCTGACCGGCCGCGCCATGGTGGAGATGCAGGACCAGATCGCCGCCAGCCGGTTCCGCGAGCGTTTCGAGGCCAAGGGCCGGTTGAGCGGGGTGGTGGCGCGCCTGCCGGTGTGGGCCGTGGTCAATCCGGGCGCGGTGCTGATCGGGGCGGCCCGCAAGCTGACCACCGACCGGGCGCGGGCCGAGGCGCCCATGCTGATCCCGCCGTCACCGCCCAAGGGGGCCGCGCCGCCGCCTTCAAGACCGGCGGACCGGAAGTTGGTGCGGCGGCTGGGGCAGCCGCTGCTGGATGCGGTGGCCAGCGGTTTGCTGGTGGTGGATTCTGATCTCAACATCGTGGCCTCCAACGAGCGCTTCTGGGCCGGATCGGCTGCGCCGGAAGCTCTGAGACGGCCGGGCGCGCCGGTGGAGCCGTGCCTGAAGGCTCTGGCCGAACTGGGCGAATGGCGGGCCGAGGACGTGGAGACGGCGCTGGGCCGGCTGCGCAGCGCCGAGCCCTTCGTCATCGAGCGTCAGGGGTTCGGCGGGCGCGTCACCCGGGACGAGGCCCTGCCCATTGCCTCGGGCGGCTGGATCATCACGGCCGAGGATGTCACCGTCGTAGCCCGCCGGGCGCGCGAGCTTCAGGATCTGGCCGCGGATCTGCGCGACGCCAAGAGGGACGCCGAGGCCGCCAACGAGGCCAAGTCCGCCTTCCTGGCCACCATGAGCCACGAGATCAGGACGCCCCTGAACGGGGTGCTGGGGATGACCCAGGCCATGGCGCATGACGAACTGTCGCCGATTCAAGCCGAGCGGCTGAGCGTCATCCGACAATCTGGAGAGTGCCTGCTGGCCATCCTCAACGACATCCTCGACCTGTCCAAGATCGAGGCGGGCAAGCTGGAGCTTGAGGAGACCGACTTCGATCTGGAGGCGCTATTGCTGGGCGCCCGGTCCACCTTCACCGCCCTGGCCAACAAAAAGGGCCTGTCGTTTGATCTGACGGTGGCGCCCGAGGCCCTGGGGGTCTGGCGGGGTGATCCGACGCGGGTGCGCCAGATCCTGTACAATCTGATCTCCAACGCCCTGAAGTTCACCGAACAGGGCGAGGTGCGGGTGGCCGCAGCGTGTGATGGCGACGCCTTGACCCTGACGGTGACGGACACCGGCATCGGCATTCCAGAACCGTGCCTGAAGGGTCTGTTCGACAAATTCGTCCAGGCCGACGCCTCCACCACCCGGCGCTATGGCGGCACGGGGCTGGGCCTGGCCATCACGCGCCAACTGGCGGAGCTGATGGGCGGCGGGATCGTGGTGTCGAGCGCGGAAAGCAAAGGAACGGTGTTCACCGTGCGCCTGACCTTGCCGCGCGGCGAGGCCGTGACGACGGCCGGCGAGGCGCCCGCGCCCGCCCCTCTGACCGCCGAGCGAGGGCTGAAGGTGTTGGCGGCCGAGGACAACACCGTCAACCAGCTGGTGCTCAAGACCCTGCTGCACCAACTGGGGGTGGACCTGACCGTGGTGGATGACGGGCTGGAGGCGGTGGAGGCGTGGGGGCGAGAACCCTGGGATCTGATCCTGATGGACGTGCAGATGCCCCGCATGGACGGCCCCGGCGCCGCGCGCGCCATCCGGGCGGCCGAGGCGATGACGGGCCGTGCGCGCACGCCCATCATCGCCCTGACCGCCAATGTCATGACACATCAGGTGGCGGAGTATCTGGGCGCGGGCATGGATCGTTGTGTGGCCAAGCCCCTGCAGATCGGCGCCCTGGTGGAGGCCATGACCGCCGTGACGTCGCCCGACTATGACGCCCAGGCTGATGCGGCCTGACCTGCCACACTTGAGGAGACGCCCATGAGCCTGCCCACGAACCGTCGATCCGTCCTCGCGGGGGCGGGGGCCCTGACCGGCAGTCTGATAGCGGGCGGCCGTGCGCTCGGTCAGGAGCCCCGCAAGCTGGGCTACGCCATCGTGGGTCTGGGCGGATACGCCAACATCATCATGCCGCGCTTCGCCGAGTGCCGGCATTCGCGGCTGACGGCGCTGGTCAGCGGCGATCCGGCCAAGGCGCGGCGCATCGCGGCTGAATATGGCGTGCCCGAGCGCAACATCTACGACTATGCGAACTTCGATCGCATTCGCGACAATCCGGATGTGGACATCGTCTATGTGATCCTGCCGGTGGCGCTGCATCATGAGTACACCCTGCGGGCGGCGGCGGCGGGCAAGCACGTGCTGTGCGAAAAGCCCATGGCCATGAACGCCGGCGAGGCCGCCGAGATGATCGCGGCCTGCGACGCGGCGAACGTGAAGCTGATGATCGGTTATCGCTCGTGGTTCGAGAGCCACAACCGAGAGGCCATGCGCATGACGGCCGCGGGCGAACTCGGGCCGCTGCGGCTGGTGACGTCACAGCACGGGTTCAATATCGGCGATCCGAACCAGTGGCGGCTGGACCCTGCCCTGTCGGGCGGCGGCTCGATGATGGACATCGGCATCTACAGCCTGCAGTCGGCCCGCTATCTGAGCGGCGAGGAGCCGGTGGAGGTCGCCGCTTTCGAACAGACCGATCGGTCGGACCCCCGTTTCCGCGCGGTGGAGGACACCCTGCTGTTCCAGCTGCGCTTTCCGTCCGGCGCCGTGGCCGACGGCGTGTCGTCCTACAGCTCCCACCACGGGCGGTCGCGGGCCGTGGGGGCGGCGGGCTGGCTGGATATGGAGCCGGCCACGGGTTACGGCGGCCACCGGATGCGCGTCCATCTGGAGGGGCGCACCCGCGAGCATGAGCCGCCGATCCTGCCCCTGAACCAGTTCTCCGGCCAGCTGGATCACCTGTCGCAGTGCGTGCTCACCGGCGCCGAGCCCATTGTGCCGGGCGAGGAAGGCCTGCGGGATATGCGCATCATCGACGGCATGTATCAGGCCGCGCGCGAGCGCCGGCCGGTGGCAATATGACCGGCCAGCGAGATGGTCTCGCGAGGATCGGGCGGCGCGGCGTTCTCGCGGGCGGGGCGGGGGCCGCCGCCTTGGGCATCATGGGATGTGGAGGCGGTCGGATGACCAGCATGGAACGCCAGAGCGTGGGCGGCGTGCATCGCCTGTCGCCGGAGATGGATTCCATCATCGCGCCCGGCGCCCGGGTGGAGGTGCTGGCCGAGGGGTTCGACTGGGCCGAGGGGCCGGTCTGGGTGGAGGCGGGCGGCTATCTGCTGTTCACCGACGTGCCGCAGAACGTGATCTGGCGCTGGTCGGAGACGGGCGGGTTGTCGGAGTTCATGCGGCCCTCCGGCTTCGACGGCGAGGATGGTTCGCACCTGCGCGAACCGGGCGCAAACGGTCTGGTCATCGAGCCGGCCGGGACGCTGCTGATGTGCGATCATGGCAACCGGTCCCTGTCGCGGGTCGATCTGGCCACGCGCGAGAAGACCATCGTCGTGGACCGGTTCGAGGGGCGGCGCTTCAACAGTCCCAACGATCTGGTGATCCACCGGTCCGGCGCGGTCTATTTCACCGACCCGCCCTATGGGCTGGAGGGGATGAATGAGTCCCCCGTCAAGGAACTCGCGCACAACGGCCTCTATCGGATGGCGCCGCACGGCGCGGTGACGCTGGTCGACGACGCCCTGACCTTTCCCAACGGCGTCGCGCTGTCGCCGGATCACGGCACGCTCTATGTGGCCGTGTCCGATCCCGAGGGGCCCGTGGTGATGGCCTATGAGCTTGACGAGGCCGGCGGGGCGCGTGCCTCGCGCGTGCTCTTCGACGCCGCGCCGCTGATGGGGCCGGATGCGCCGGGCCTGCCGGACGGGCTGAAGGTGGACGCCCGGGGGCGCATTTTCACCACCGGCCCGGGCGGCGTGCTGGTGCTGACGCCTGAGGGGGAACTGCTGGGCGTCATCGACACGGGACGGGCGACTGCCAACTGCGCCTTCGGCCCGGGAGGGGCGAGCCTGTTCATGACGGCGGATGATCGGCTGACGCGAGTGGCTCTGATACCGGCCTGACGCCCCGCCTCAAGGCTGCGGTGAAAAAATGCCACAGACGGTGGTTGAAGCTCGCTAATTGGAAAATTGTGCCTTTGCCCTGTTGCACCGCACAGGGAATTGATGTCTCTTGCCGTCATCGCAGACCAAGGCTGACGACGTGAACAACCGCGCGCCCATCACTGGACAGACCCGGACGGCCATCGCCGCCGTGCGTCCGCATGTGGCTGTCGACGGCCTGAAAACCCTTATCCTGATTACCGTACTGGTGCTCGTGCTTCTTGGAAGTGCGGGGCTGCACGCGACCTGAACTCAAACCTCAGGACCGCTCGCACAGCCCCGCTTCCACCGGAAGCGGGGTTTTTCGTGTTTGGGCGGTCCGGATCAGCCGGAACCGATGACGCAAAATTCTTCCTCACCTTCGTCCCCGCCCAACCGCCGTAGCGCGGCGGTGACGCGCGGCCCGAACCGGGCGGCGGCGCGCAGCTATCTGCGGGCCGCAGGCATGGACGACGCCGATTTCGAGCGGCCGATGATCGCGGTGGTCAACACGTGGTCGTCGGTGACGCCCTGCAACATGCATCTGGACCGGCTGGCCGACGATGTGCGCCGGGGCATCCGCGAGGCGGGCGGCTGGCCGGTGGACTTCAACACCATCGTCGTCACCGACGGCATCAGCATGGGCACGCCGGGCATGAAGGCGTCCCTGATCAGCCGCGAGGTGATCGCCGACTCCATCGAGCTGGCGGTGCAGGGCCATCAGCTGGACGGGGTCGTCTGCATCGTCGGCTGCGACAAGACCATCCCGGCCGCAGCCATGGCCCTGGCGCGGATGGATATCCCCGGCCTGGTCTATTACGGCGGCACCATCATGCCGGGCCGGATCGGCCAGAAGGAAATCTCGGTCCAGGAGATCTTCGAGGCCATCGGCGCCCACGGCGCCGGTGCGCTGGATGACGCCGGGCTGAAGGCGGTCGAGGTGGCGGCCTGTCCCGGCGCCGGAGCCTGTGGCGGCCAGTTCACCGCCAACACCATGGCCATGGCCCTGAGCGTCATGGGCCTGTCGCCCATGGGCGCCAATGATGTGCCGGCGGTTCATCCCGACAAGGGCGAGCAGGGCGAGCGCTGCGGCCGTCTGGCGGTGGAGCTGACCGTCAAGGGGATCAGCGCCCGCGCGTTCATCACCCCCCGGTCACTGATGAACGCGGCGGTGGCGGTGTCGGCCTCGGGCGGCTCGACCAACGCGGTGCTGCACCTGACCGCCATCGCGGCGGAGGCGGGCGTGCCGTTCGGGGTCGAGGACTGCCACTTCGCCTGCGAGACCACCCCGGTCATCTGCGACCTGAAGCCGGGCGGGCAGTTCCTGGCACACCACCTGTTCGTGGCCGGCGGCACCCGTCTGGTGGCCCAGCGGCTGGCCTGGGCGGGCAAGATCGCCGATGCGCCCACCGTCTCAGGCCGCTCGCTGTTCGAGGAGGCCGCCGAGGCCGAGGAAGCCCCGGGCCAGAAGGTCATCACCGACTTCGACCGCCCGGTCATGGCGCGCGGCAGCTATGCGGTCATCTACGGCGACCTGGCCCCCGAGGGCGCGGTCATCAAGCTGACCGGCCACAAGGTCGATCGCTTCGAGGGACCGGCCAAGGTCTTTGATCGCGAGGAGGACGCCTTTGAGGCGGTCCAGTCCGGCGCGGCGGGCGAGGGCGACGTGATCATCATCCGCCACGAGGGACCGCGCGGCGGCCCGGGCATGCGCGAGATGCTGCAGGTCACCGCCGCCCTGAAGGGCCGCAAGATCGAGAACGTGGCCCTGATCACCGACGGCCGGTTCTCGGGCGCGTCCTACGGCTTCGTGGCCGGGCACGTGTCGCCGGAAGCCGCCGTGGGCGGACCCATCGCGCGGGTCCGCGACGGCGACCGGGTCACCATCGACGTCACCAACCGCCGCATCGATGTGGACGCCGACCTGGGCGCGCGCGCGCCGACGACGTCCGACCGCGAGGCGCCGACAGGGGTCTTCGCCAAATACGCCGTTCTGGCGGCCTCCGCCTCGCAGGGCGCGGTCACCATTCCCAATCCGCCGCCGGCGCGCACCGCCGATTCCTTCCAGGGCCGGCCTCGCGCCGCCAGCACCCAGACCGCTCACGAGGACGCCTGATGCCCATCACCATCTACACCAACGAAGACATTCGGCCCGGCGCCATCGCCGGCCAGCGCATCGCCATCATCGGCTATGGCAGCCAGGGTCGCGCCCATGCGCAGAACCTGAAGGACTCCGGTCACGACGTGATAGTCGGCGTCCGCGAGGGCGGCAAGGGCTGGAAGAACGCGGCCGCGGACGGGGTGCCGACCGCCGAGCCGGCCGAGGCGGTCAAGGGCGCCGACATCATCGCCATCCTGACCCCGGACATGATCCAGGGCGAGGTCTACCGAGACATCATCGAGCCGAACGCCAAGCCCGGCGCGGCCATCCTGTTCGCCCACGGCTTCTCGATCATCTACGACCGGGTCACCCCGCGCGAGGACATGGACGTGATCCTGGTGGCGCCCAAGGGCCCCGGCGATCTGGTCCGCCGCGAATATGCGCGCGGCCGCGGCGTGCCCAGCCTGTTCGCCATCGAGCGGGACGCCACGGGCAAGGCCCGGGACCGGGCCATGGGCTACGCCAAGGGCATCGGCGGCGCCACCGGCGGCCTGCTGGAGACCAGCTTCCGCGAGGAGACCGAGACCGACCTGTTCGGCGAACAGGCCGTGCTGTGCGGCGGCGCCAAGGAGCTGGTCATGTCCGGGTTCAACACCCTGGTCGAGGCCGGGTACCAGCCCGAGATCGCCTATTTCGAATGCCTGCACGAGCTGAAGCTGATCGTGGACCTGTTCTACGAGGGCGGCGTCACCAAGATGCACGAGTTCATCAGTGAGACCGCCAAATACGGCGCGGTCGCCTCGGGCCCGCGGGTGATCAACGACGAGACCCGCGCGCGCATGAAGGAGATCCTGGAGGACATCCAGTCGGGCCAGTTCGCCCGCCAGTGGATCGCCGAGAACGAGGCCGGAAAGGGCCAGTACGAGGCCTGGCTGAAGGCTGACTACGAGCACCCCATCGAACAGACCGGCGCCCGCCTGCGCGAACGCATGGCCTGGCTGCACGCCGCCAAGTCCGAAGCGGCCTGAAGCCAGAGGATCGCTGAAAGCATCACCATGACCGCCGCCGCCCTGAAACAGCCCGACGCCGCCACAGCCCCCCAGACGGGCGCGCGCCTGCTCGTCTCCAGCCTGGAGGCGATGGGCGTGGATGTGTTGTTCGGCTATCCGGGCGGGGCGATCATGCCGGTCTATGACGCCCTGACCGGCTCGTCCCTGCGCCACATCCTGGTGCGTCACGAGCAGGGCGCCGCCTTCGCCGCCGACGCCTATGCCCGCTCGTCGGGCAAGGTGGGGGTGTGCATGGCCACCTCGGGCCCCGGCGCCACCAATCTGATCACCGGCATCGCCAACGCCATGATGGATTCGGTGCCCATGGTCTGCATCACCGGCAATGTGGCCACCGGCCTGATGGGCACGGATTCCTTCCAGGAGATCGACATCCTGGGCTGCACCCTGCCCATCGTGAAGCACAGCTGGATCGTGCGAGACGCCGCCGACATCCCCTCGGTGGTGGCCGAGGCGTTCCGGGTGGCGAAGGAAGGCCGGCCCGGTCCGGTCCTGATCGACCTGCCCAAGGACATCCAGTTCGCCGAGGTCGCCCAGCCCTTCGCCGCGCCGATCTTCAACGACCCGGTGGAGGCGGCGGACCATGCCGCGATCCGCGAGGCCGAGGCCGCTATCCGCGCCGCCGAGCGTCCGGTCCTGTACGTGGGCGGCGGCGTCAAGATCGCCGGGGCGGTGGATGAACTGCGCGCCTTCTTCGGTCGCACCGGCATCCCGGCGGTGGCGACCCTGAACGCCCTGGGCACGATCCCCACGGGCGCGCACGGCTTCCTGGGCATGATCGGCATGCACGGCACGCGCGCCGCCAACGAGGCGGTGCAGGAAGCCGACCTGCTGGTGGTTCTGGGCGCCCGGTTCGACGACCGGGCCACGGGCAAGCTGGCCGAGTTCGCGCCCCACGCCCGCATCGTCCACTACGACATCGACCCGGCGGAAATCTCCAAGCTGCGGGAGGCGACGGTTGCGGTGGTCGGCGATCTGAAGGCGAGCCTGGCGGCCACGGATCCGGGACCGCTGGCCATCGATCCGTGGATCATGCGCTGCATGGCCCGGGCCCAGCGCCACGCCGCCCGCTATGACGCGCCGGGCGACGGGGTCTATGCGCCGGCCCTGCTGAAGGAGCTGTCCGAGCGCGCCGGGGACGACTTCGTCGCCGCCTGCGACGTGGGCCAGCACCAGATGTGGGCGGCCCAGCATTGCCGCTTCTCGCGCCCCGAGGCGCATCTGACGTCGGGCGGTCTGGGCGCCATGGGCTTTGGCCTGCCCGCCGGATTGGGCGCCAAGCTGGCGCGGCCGGACGCCCAGGTGGTGACCATCGCCGGGGACGGCGGCTTCATGATGAACATCCAGGAGCTGGCGACCCTGCGCCGCTACGGGATCAACCTGAAGATCGTGCTGCTGGACAACGCCTCGCTGGGCCTGGTGCGCCAGTGGCAGTCGCTGTTCTTCAACGAGAACTATTCCGAGGTCGACCTGTCGGACAATCCGGACTTCGTGGCGGTGGCCCAGGCCTTCGGCGTCGAGGCCTTCCGAATTAGCCGGCGCGAGGAGGTCTCCGCCGGAATCCAGCGGCTGCTGGACGCGCCCGGCCCCTGCCTCGCGCACGTCGTGATCGATCCCAGGGAAAACGTCTGGCCGCTGGTGCCGCCGGGCAAGTCAAACGCAGAAATGATGGAGGGCGCCTGATGAGCGACACCATACACATCCAGATCGACCGGGCCGACGGCTCGCTGCAGCGTCTCATCGGACTGGTGGAGCGCCGGGGCTTTCATATCGACGGGCTGAGCCTGACCGACGAGGGCGTCATGCGCCGCGCGGCCATCACCGTGCGGGGGCGCGACGACAGCCGCTGCGCCGAGGTCCTGCGCCGCCAGATCGACCGGCTGATCGGCGTCAGCCGCATCGACGCCGTCGTCATGCAGTCGGAGGCCGCGTGATGGCCGACGTATCAAGACCCGTATCCCGCACCGCGGAGCTGGCGGCGTCGGACCCCAACCGCGTCATCGTCTTCGACACCACCATGCGGGACGGGGAGCAGGCGCCGGGATTCTCCATGTCCACAGCGGCCAAGCTGCGCATGGCCGAGGCCCTGCGCGATCTGGGCGTGGACGTGATCGAGTCCGGCTTCGCCGCCGCCTCGCCCGGCGACGAGGAAGCCATGCGGCGCGTGGCCGGAGAGGTGGAGGGGCCGGTGTTCTGCTCGCTGTCCCGGTCCAGTGAGAAAGACATCGACGCGGCGCACCGCGCCCTGTCGCCGGCGCCGAAGACGCACCGCCGCTGCCACATCTTCCTGGGGACGAGCCCCATCCACCGCTCGGCCAAGCTGCGCATGAGCACCGACGAGGTGCTGGCCGCCGCCGTCCGTTCGGTGGCCTACGCCCGGACCCTGTTCGACGACGTGGAGTTCTCCGCCGAGGACGCCTTCCGCACCGAGCCGGCGTTTCTGGCCGAGGTGATGGAGGCCGCCGCGGACGCCGGGGCCCAGACCCTGAACGTGCCCGACACGGTGGGCTACGCCACGCCGGACGAGGTGCGGGCGCGCTATGCGGACCTGATCGCCCGCATCCGTCCGAAGCATCCGCACGCGGTGTTCTCGGCCCACTGTCACGACGACCTGGGGCTGGCCGTGGCCAACTCCCTGGCGGCGGTGGAGGCCGGGGCGCGGCAGGTTGAAGGCGCCATCAACGGCATCGGCGAACGGGCGGGCAACGCCTCGCTGGAAGAGGTCATCATGGCCCTGCGCACCCGGGCGGACCGCTATGACGTGACCACTGGCGTGGACTGCCGCCATCTGGTGCGGACCAGCCGCCTGCTGTGCGAGATCACCGAGAGCCCGGTGGTGCGCAACAAGGCCATCGTCGGCATCAACGCCTTCGCCCACGAAGCCGGCATCCACCAGCACGGCATGATGGCCGACGCGCGCACCTACGAGATCATGCGCCCCGAGGACGTGGGCTTCGAGGGCAGCTTCTTCGTGCTGGGCAAGCACTCGGGCCGCCACGCGGTGGCCAAGCGCGCCGCCGTGCTGGGCCACGACCTGACCGGGGGCGTGCTGGCCGAGGTATTCGCCGGCTTCAAGCGCCGCGCCGACGAGATCGGCGAGATCAACGACACGGAGCTGACGGCCATCATCGCCGCCGCCGCCGACCGACAGGAAAGACCCGCCTATGCCGCCGCTGGCTGACTACATCTGGATGAACGGCGAGATGACGCCCTGGGCCGAGGCCAAGGTCCACGTCATGAGCCACGCCCTGCACTACGGCACCTCGGTGTTCGAGGGCATCCGCGTCTATGACACCCCGGACGGGCCGCAGGGCTTCCGCCTGACCGACCATGTGCGCCGCCTGTTCGACAGCGCGCGCATCTATCACTTCGCCCTGCCTTTCACCGAGGACGAGGTGCTGGACGCCTGCAAGGCCATCGTGCGGGCCAACGGCCTGAAGGGCGCCTATCTGCGGCCCATCGCCTTTCTGGGCGAGTGCGGCATGGGGGTGACCCCGGCCAAGCCGCAGGTGGACGTGACCATCGCCGCCTTTCCGTGGGGCGCCTATCTGGGCGACGAGGCGCTGGAGAAGGGCATGGACGCCTGTGTCTCGTCCTGGCAGCGCGCTGCGCCCAACACCGTCCCGACCGGGGCCAAGGCGGGAGGCAACTATCTGTCGTCCTATCTGATCGGGCGCGAGGCGCGGGTGGGCGGCTTCGGCGAGGGCATCGGCCTGGGCGTGGACGGCCGTCTGTCCGAGGGGGCGGGCGAGAACCTGTTCATCGTGCGGGAGGGGCGCATCCTGACGCCCTCGGCGGCGTCCTCGATCCTGATGGGCATCACCCGCGACACGGTCCTGCAACTGGCCCGTGATCAGGGCGTCGAGGTGGTGGAGCAGAGCCTGCCGCGCGAGATGCTGTACCTGGCCGACGAGATCTTCATGACCGGCACGGCGGCGGAGATCACCCCGGTGCGCTCGGTGGACGGGATCGCCACCCGCGCGAACGGGCCGGGGCCGGTGACCAAGGCGCTGAACGCCGCCTTCCGGGGCCTGTTCACCGGCGACACGCCGGACCGCCACGGCTGGCTGGAGCCGGTCTACGAGGGTGCGACGGCGCGGGAGGCGGCCTATGCATAGTCCTCCTTTCCGCTCATCCCCGCGAAAGCGGGGACCCAGTTCTGTCCAGCATGGCGCCGGCGTTTCTGGCCAAACGGGTCGTGGGTGCGCCGTGACGGATCATCACCCAAAGCACTGGGTCCCCGCTTTCGCGGGGATGAGCGGGGTGTGTGATGTCTGAGCCCCGCACCCTCTACGAAAAGGTCTGGGACCGACACGTGGTCTCGGCCGAGACGGCGGAGACGCCCGCCGTCCTGTATGTGGACCTCCACCTGGTGCACGAGGTGACCAGCCCGCAGGCTTTCGCGGAGATCGAGCGGAGGGGCCTGACGGTGCGTCGCCCGGACCGCACCTTCGCCACCCTCGACCACTCCACCCCGACCCTGCCGGCGGGCCCGGACGGGGAGCGGCCCTACTACACCCCCGCCAGCAAGGCGCAGGTGGAGACGCTGGAGCGCAACTGCGCCCGGCACGGGGTGTCGCTGGCCGGATGGGACTCGGATCAGCGCGGCGTGGTGCATGTGATGGGGCCCGAACTGGGCCTGACCCAGCCGGGCATGACCGTGGTCTGCGGCGACAGCCACACCGCCACCCACGGCGCCTTCGGGGCGCTGGCCTTCGGCATCGGCACCTCCGAAGTGGGCCATGTGCTGGCCACCCAGTGCCTGCTGCAGCGCAAGGCGAAGACTCTGCGCGTGACGGTGGATGGAACCCTGGCGCCGGGGGTGTCGGGCAAGGACGTGGCCCTGGCGGTGATCGCCGCCCTGGGGTTCGGCGGGGGCACAGGCTACGTCATCGAATATGCGGGCGAGGTGATCCGCGCCCTGGACATGGAAGGGCGCATGACCCTGTGCAACATGTCCATCGAGGCGGGCGCCGGGCGGGCATGATCGCTCCGGATCAGGTCACCGTCGACTGGCTGCGCGGCCGCCGTCATGCGCCGCAGGGTGAGGCGTTCGAACGGGCCGCGACGGACTGGCTGAGCCTGGCGTCGGACCCCGGTGCGGTGTTCGACAAGGAGGTCCGGCTGGACGGCGACGCCATCCGGCCCATGGCCACCTGGGGCACCACGCCGGACGCGGGCGTCGCCATCGGTGCGGCGCCGCCCGAGCCGAGATCGGAAAATGACCGCAAGGCCCTGGCCTATATGGGCTTCGAGGCGGGCCGGGCGACGACTGACTATCCGGTGGACGTGGTCTTCATCGGCAGCTGCACCAATGGACGTCTGCCAGACCTGCGCGCGGCCGCCGCCATCCTGAAGGGCCGCCGGGTCAAGCCGGGGGTGCGGGTGCTGGTGGTGCCCGGCTCCGAGGCCGTGCGCCGCGACGCCGAGGCCGAAGGCCTGCACACGGTGTTCACCGAGGCGGGGGCCGAATGGCGCATCCCCGGCTGCTCCATGTGTCTGGCCATGAACGGCGACATGGTGGGGCCGGGCCAGCTGGCGGTGTCCACCTCCAACCGCAATTTCGAGGGCCGCCAGGGCCCGGGCGCGCGCACCATCCTGGCCAGCCCGGCCACGGCCGCGGCCAGCGCCGTCATGGGCGTGCTGACCGACCCAAGGGTGTTCATGTCCGCCGAGGAGACTGTTCATGCCTGAGCCTCTGAAGACGCTGACCTCGGGTACGGTGGTGTTCAGCCAGTCCAACATCGACACGGACCAGATCATCCCCGGCCGGTTCCTGACCACCACCACCCGCGAGGGGCTGGGCGCGCACGCCTTCCACGACTGGCGCTATGAGGCCGATGGATCGGTCAAGCCCGAGGCGGTGCTGAACCGCATCGATCCCACCGAGCACCGCATCCTGATCGCGGGGGACAATTTCGCCTGCGGCTCGTCGCGCGAGCACGCGCCCTGGGCCCTGCTGGACTATGGCTTCCGGGCGGTGGTCTCCACCTCCATCGCCGACATCTTCACCTCCAACGCCCTGAAGAACGGGCTGCTGCCCGTCGTGGTCAGCCAGGCGGTGTGGGACGATCTGGCCGCCCATCCGGACCAGCCGGTGACCATCGACCTGGAGGCCGAAACCATCCGCCGGGGCAACGCCGAGCCGACGCCCTTCCGGGTGGAGTCCTTCGCCCGCCAGTGCCTTCTGGACGGGGTGGACGCCATGGGCTGGCTGACCGCCCGACTGCCCGACATTGAAGCCTTTGAACGCCGACAACAGGAAACCGCGTGATGCCCCCCTTTCAGGACCATACCATCGTCGTGCTGCCCGGAGACGGGGTCGGGCCCGAGGTCACGGCCGTGGCGTGCGCCGTGCTGGACAGCATCGGCGACTTCTACGGCCATCGCTTCACCTATCAGGAACACCTGATCGGCGGGGCGGCCATCGACGCCACCGGCGAGCCCCTGCCCGACGCGACGCGCGACGCCTGCAGGGCCGCCGATGCGGTGCTGCTGGGCGCGGTGGGCGGCCCCAAATGGGACGGCGGCAAGCGTCGGCCGGAGGAAGGCCTGCTGGCCATCCGCAAGGCCATGGGCCTGTACGCCAACCTGCGGCCGCTGCAGGTCTCGCCGGTGATGGCCCACCGCTCGCCGCTGAAGAAGGAGATCGTGGAGGGCGTGGACCTGATCGTGTTCCGCGAGCTGACCGGCGGCATCTATTTCGGCGAGAAGACCCGCACCGACACTACCGCCTCGGACCTGTGCGTCTATTCGGTGGAGGAGATCGAGCGGGTGGCTCGCGCCGCCTTCCAGACCGCCCGCCAGCGGCGCGGCAAGGTCACCTCGGTGGACAAGGCCAACGTCATGGAGACCAGCCGCCTGTGGCGCGAGGTGGTCACCCGCATCCAGGCCGAGGAGTATCCCGACATCACCCTGGAGCACGCCCTGGTGGACTCCATGGCCATGCACCTGATCAGGAAGCCCCGCGAGTACGACGTGATCCTGACCGAGAACATGTTCGGCGACATCCTGTCGGACGAGATCTCGGTGCTGGGCGGGTCCATCGGCCTGTTGCCGTCGGCCTCGCTGGGGACCGAGGGGCCGGGGCTGTTCGAGCCCATTCACGGCTCGGCGCCGGACATCGCCGGGCAGGACCTGGCCAATCCCGTGGGCATGGTCCTGTCCGCGGCCCTGATGCTGCGCCACTCCCTGAAGCTGGAGGACGAGGCCGACGCCATTGAGGCGGCGGTGGCGGCGGTGCTGGCCGCCGGCGCGGTCACGGCGGATCTGGGCGGGGAGCTGGGCTGCCGCGCCGCAGGTGACGCCATCTGCGACGCCATCCGCGCCATCCACTGGGCCGCCGCCCACCGGGTCCAGATGCACTGGGCCTGACCCTTTCGAGTTTCGCGCCCCGCCCCACGGGACCGCGAAAGGCCCGCGCGTCGTCGCCCCCAAATGCCGGCGCGCGTCAGCCGAAGCCCCTGCCGGTTCCCTGAGCCGCCGGCAGGGGTTTCTTTATTTGGCCCTACCGCTCAGCGCGCGGCGCCTCGCTGCTT
>NZ_BATC01000002.1 GCF_000466985.1 Brevundimonas abyssalis TAR-001 | reverse complement strand
CAGGATCGCCGCGATCCCATAGTCGATCAGATAGAAGATCAGGCCGCTCTGATTCTTCAGCAGGGGCGCGGCGATGAAGAAGGCGATGATGGCGAAGTCCACCACGATCACGCCCAGGCGGAAGCGCACCGCCGTCGGTGACGAGCCGTGGTACAGCGCCCTCAGACGCGCCCTCAGCCGCCAACCCGTGTGGGTGTGCTCCTGACCCTGGGCTTTCATGGAAAAACTGTCCTTCGTCGCGTGCTCTGACGCCGAGCCGGAATTGCCCTATATGCGGAGACCATGACGCACCCCTTCGTCAAGATGAACGGCGCAGGAAACGACTTCATCGTGATCAACGCGATGGAGCGCCCCTTTGCGCCGACGAGCGAACAGGCCCGCGCCCTGGCCGATCGCGAGACCGGCCCGGCCGGCGGCTGCGACCAGCTGATCGTGATCGAGCCTTCGCAAACCGGCGACGCCTTCATGCGGGTCTGGAACGCCGACGGCGGCGTGGTCGAGACCTGCGGCAACGCCCTGCGTTGCGTCGGCTGGCTGCTGACCCTGGCGGGCGGTCGCGACCGGGTGGTGATCGACACCCTCGGCGGGCCGACCACCGCCGCGCGCGCCGGCGAGCTTCGCGTCGCCGTGGACATGGGCCCGCCGCGCCTGGCCTGGGACCAGATCCCGCTGGCCGAGGAGATGGACACCCGCGGCATCGAGCTTCAGGTGGGGCCGGTGGACGCGCCTGTCCTGCACACGCCCGGCGCCGTCAGCATGGGCAATCCCCATGTGGTGTTCTTCATCGACCACGTTCCCGACGACGCCTTCACCCGGGCCACCGGCTCGCTGATCGAGCATCATCCACTGTTTCCCGAGGGGGTGAACGTGGCTTCGCCCATGTGGAGGCCCGGGACCGCATTCGACTGAGGGTGTGGGAGCGGGGCGCGGGCCTGACCCTGGCCTGCGGCACCGGCGCCTGCGCCGCTCTGGTGGCCTGCGCCCGACGGGGCCTGACCGACCGGGCGGCCACGGTGATCGTGGACGGCGGCGAACTGATCATCGAGTGGCGAGAGAGCGACGATCACGTACTGATGACCGGGCCGGTCGAGGTGGAGACCACCGGGGTCCTGCCCTGAAATCCTGACGACGCGGCCCGGCAGGCAGAAACTCCAGCCTGTTGTGGTTGTGGGAAGGGCGCCCGGGTTCTAGGGTCTCGCCTTCCCTTGCCGCACCCGCGTGCCTTGCAGCGACCCCATGCCCGAAAACACCGAAAAGCAGACCTTCACCGACCAGGAAGCCCTGGATTTCCACAGCGAGCCGACGCCGGGCAAGATCTCCATGGCGCCGACCAAGCCCATGGCGACCCAGCGCGACCTGTCGCTGGCCTATTCGCCGGGCGTGGCCGTGCCGGTGCGGGCCATCGCCGAGGATGTGGACCTGGCCTATGACTACACCGCCAAGGGCAACCTGGTGGCGGTCATCTCCAACGGCACCGCCATCCTGGGCCTGGGCAATCTGGGCCACATGGCGTCCAAGCCGGTGATGGAAGGCAAGGCGGTGCTGTTCAAGCGCTTCGCCGACGTGGACTCCTTCGACGTGGAGGTGAAGACCACCGACCCGGACGAGTTCATCACCGTGGTCAAGAACATCGGCGACACCTGGGGCGGCATCAATCTGGAGGACATCAAGTCCCCCGAATGCTTCGAGATCGAGACCCAGCTGCAGGACCTGCTGGACATCCCGGTCTTCCACGACGACCAGCACGGCACCGCCATCATCTCCACCGCCGGCCTGATCAACGCCTGTCACGTGGCGGGCAAGAAGCTGGAGGACGTCAAGGTGGTCCTCGCCGCGCCGGCGCCGCGGGCCTGTCGTCCATCGCCCTGATGAAGGCGGCGGGCGTGAAGCACGAGAACACCGTCATCGTCGACCGTGACGGCGTGGTCTATCGCGGCCGCGACAATGTCGACCAGTGGAAGGCCGCCCACGCCACCGACACCCCGCACCGCACCCTGGCCGAGGCGATGGTCGGCGCCGATGTGGTCATCGGCCTGGCCGCCAAGGGCGCCATCACCAAGGAGATGGTCGCCTCCATGGCGCCGCGTCCCATCATCTTCGCCATGGCCAACCCGGACCCGGAGATCACCCCCGAGGACGTGCGCAGCGTCCGCGACGACGCCATCATCGCCACCGGCCGGTCGGACTATCCGAACCAGGTCAACAACGTCCTGGGCTTCCCCTACATCTTCCGCGGCGCCCTGGACGTGCGCGCCCGGCAGGTGAACCACGAGATGAAGGTGGCCTGCGCCCAGGCCCTTGCCGCCCTGGCCCGCGAGGACGTGCCGGACGAGGTGGCCGTGGCCTATCGCGGCCGCAAGCTGAAGTTCGGTCCGGACTACATCATCCCCACGCCCTTCGATCCGCGCCTGATCTGGTACATCCCGCCCTTCGTGGCCCAGGCGGCCATGGACACCGGCGTGGCGCGCAAGCCCATCGAGGACATGGACGCCTATCGCGCCACCCTGCGTCAGCGGCTCGATCCGTCCGCCGCCCTGATGCAGAAGATCTCCTCGGCCGTGCGCGGCGCGCCCAACAAGCGCGTGGTGTTCGCCGAGGGCGAGGAGACCTCGGTCATCCGCGCCGCCTGGGCCTTCAAGCAGCAGGAGCTGGGCACCCCCATCCTGGTGGGCCGCGAGGAGCTGGTGCGCCAGAACGCCGTCGAGGCGGGTCTGGTGTTCGAGGATCTGGGCATCGAGATCATCAACGCCCGCGTCTCGCCCAACAATGTGGCCTACACCGAGGCCCTGTATCAGCGGCTGTGGCGGCGCGGCTACCTGCGCCGCGACGTGCAGCGCATGATCAATCAGGACCGCAACTATTTCGGCGCGGCCATGCTGGCCCACGGCGACGCCGACGCCATGGTCACCGGCGTGACCCGCAATTTCAACATGGCGCTGAAGGAGGTCAGCCGGGTTCTGGACGTGAAGAGCACCCTGATCGGCCTGTCGGTGGTCATGGCGCGCGGCCGCACCCTCTTCGTGGCCGACACCTCCATCCACGAGCTGCCCGACGCCCAGGAGCTGGCCGACATCGCCATCCAGGCGGCGGCCGCGGTCCGCAAGCTGGGCCGCACCCCCCGGGTGGCCTTCCTGTCCTATTCCAGCTTCGGCAACCCCCCGGGCGACCGGGGCGAGAAGGTGCGCGAGGCCATCCGCATCCTGGATCAGCGCGGCGTGGACTTCGAATACGAGGGCGAGATGCCGCCCGAGCTGGCCCTGACCCCCGATGCACGCGGCTCGCACCCCTTCATGCGCCTGTCGCGGGAGGCCAATGTGCTGGTCATGCCGGCGATCCATTCGGCCGTGATTTCGACGCAGATGATCGAGGCGCTCGGCGGCGCCACCCTGATCGGGCCGCTGCTGATCGGGCTGGAGAAGTCGGTCCAGATCGTGCCGCTGGGCTCGTCCGTCAGCCAGATCCTCAACGCCGCCACCTTCGCCGCCTACGAGGAAGGCATCGCCGAGGAGGGGTGAGGCGTCAGGTCGACGCCTTGTCCTCAGGCGGCGCGGTCGGGATCTGTCCCTGTCGCGCGGCCACGTAGAAGGCCAGGACTATGGCGAAGACGCCGATCGCGGTCGAGTAGAGGAAGAAGGCGAAATAGCCCGCGCCCAGCCCCGCCGGCGTCACCCCGCTGGTGAGCGCGCCGGTCGTGAGGGAGTTGGCCGGCAGGTTCGAGAACAGCGGCTTGAAGGCGGCTAGCGGCCCCCCGGCGTCGGCGGAGCGGGCCGAGGCCTCCACGATCTTGCCCGACTGTGACGCCACCAGCTTGCCGGGCAGGGCGTAAAGCGAGCTGAACAGGGCGTACTGGACCGCCGTGAAGCCGATGGACGTCAGGCTGGACATGTAGGCGATCAGCGCCGTGCCCGCGAAGCCGGACGCCACATTGTCGATGCCGATGGCGATGAACAGGGCCCCCAGATCGTGTCCCTGGGTCGCCAGCCAGGCGAAGACGATGTTGGACACCGGGCTCATGAAGGCGCCGATGACCATGGTGCGGATCAGGCCCAGCTTGGCCACCGCCCAGCCCCCGGCGAACACGCCCACCGACAGCGCAATGACGCCGAACAGCTTTCTGACCTCTCCGATCTCGATGAGGCTGAAGCCCAGATCGAGATAGAACGGGTTCATGATGTTCAGGACGAAGTCCGCCAGACGGTACAGACAGATCAGCGCCAGGATCGGCCCCGCCAGCTTTCCGAAGCGGTTGAAGAAGTCCATCAGCGGCGCGCCGAACGACCCGGCCAGATAGGCGCCGGGCCGGGTGCGGTAGCCGGGGATCGGCCAGCAGGCGATCGCCAGCAGCACGAACCCGCCGATGACATAGGCGAACTGGATCAGGACGCCGGGCAGGTCGCCCTGATCGGTGGTCGCGGCGATGGCGGCGCCCAGCCCCTCGCCCAGCGGGGCCAGCGCCCAGGCCAGGGCGTCGGGCCGGTCGGTCAGCCCCGTGCCGATGATCAGGGCCGAGAGGGCGATCAGAGCCAGGCGCACGACCCATTCGATCTTTTCGAACACCGGCCTGGAGGGAATGTCGGCGACCGGAATCTCGCGAATGATGTGCCGCTTCTCGCGCGGCGCCATCAGCACGCCCAGCACGCCGAAGCCCATCAGGCCGGCCATGACGGCGTACGAGAGGTTCCAGTTGTAGTACTGGGCCAGCGCCAGCGGGATGAAGCCCGCCGCGATCTGGGCCACGCGCCAGCCCAGTTGATAGGCGGCGGCCAGGGCGCCTTGGCGGCTGTCGTCGGCGGCCTCGATGCGCCAGGCGTCGATGGCGATGTCCTGGGTGGCGCCGAAGAAACCCACCATGACCGCGAACAGGGCCACCATGCCCAGCTGGGTCTGCGGGTTGGACCCGGAAATCAGCCACAGGCCGAGGATGATCACCGCCTGGGTCAGCAGCATCCATGAGCGCCGATGGCCCAGCCATTTGGTCAGGATCGGCACATTGGTGCGGTCGAGCAGGGGCGCCCAGATGAACTTGAGGGCGTAGGTCAGGGTGGCCAGGGCGAAGAAGCCGATCAGCTCCAGCGTCACCCCGTCGTCGCGCAGCCACGCGGACAGGGTGTCGTAGATCAGCAGATTGGGCAGGCCCGAGGCGAAGCCCAGCAGCAGCATGGTGGCCGAGCGGCGCTCCAGATAGACCGCCAGCCCGCCGAAGCGCCCGGCGGGCTTTTCATCCGCCGTGATGGAGTCCCCTGGGCCCTGGTCGGTCATGGATGCGTCCCTTTGCAGGGACGCCCCCATGCGCCCCGATTCAGCAGGCGACCTTGGCGCGGAGTTCGCCGCTCGTCCAGCGGGCAAGCGCCGACCGGAGAGCATCGGTGTCGATGGGCTTGGTCAGGTGGTCGTCCATGCCGGCCTCCAGACACGCCTTGCGGTCCTCCACGAAGGCGTTGGCGGTCAGGGCCACGATGGGGGTGCGGTCGCCCCGGGCGCGGATGGCGCGGGCGGCGGCCAGACCGTCCATGCCGGGCATGCGCATGTCCATCAGCACCAGATCATAGCGGGCGCGGGCCAGGGCCTGGACCGCCTCGTCGCCCGAGCCGGCCGTCTCCACCACGCAGCCTTCGCGGCGCAGCAGGGTCTTGGCCAGCAGGGCGTTGACCGGATTGTCCTCGGCCAGCAGCACCCGCAGCCCGGCGAAGCGCACGGGGGTGACCCGGTCGTCCTCGCGCTGGGGCGGGGGCGGGCCGCCGATGGGGGCGTCGCCGCGCCCGATGGCCGCCAGCACGCGCTCCGCCAGCGATGCGCGGCGCAGGGGTTTGATCAGATAGCCGTGGAAGCCCTGCGACCGATAGCGCGCGATCAGCTCGCGCTCCTCGGCCTTGAGCAGGACGATGCAGCGGCCGCCCGTGGGGCAGGCGGCGAGGGCGCCCGTGTCGGCGGCGGCGTGGTCCACCAGGGTGACGGTGGCGCCGGTCTTCACCGTTCCGCCGCAGGCTCCACCTGCTGGCGTGCGGCCTCGGCCACCAGGGGGTCGGGGGATTTCACCGCCACGGCGAGGCCCTTCAGGGGCGTGGCCCGCCCTTCGGCGGCGCCGGGGGCTGCGGGGAAGACGGCCTCGAAACGGAAGCGCGCGCCGCCGCCGGGCCGGTCGGTGACGCAGACCTTGCCGTCCATGGCCTCGGCCAGCTTGCGGACCACCGCCAGACCCAGCCCCGCGCCGTCGAAGCGCGCCGCGTCGGAGGCGTCCACGTGGCCGAATTCCTCGAAGATGCGTTCGCGCGCCTCGGGCGGCACGCCGGGGCCGGTGTCGTCGATGATGAAGGCCAGCTTCGGCCGGCTGTCGCGGCCGCCCGCGCGCTCGATGGCGATGCGGACGCCGCCGGTCCCGGTGAACTTCACCGCGTTTCCGGCCAGGTTGAACAGGATCTGGCGCAGGCGGCCCTCGTCGGCCAGCACGTCGGGCGCGTCGGGCGCCACGGTCCACACCAGCGACAGGCCCTTGTCGTGGGCGCGCGGGCTGAGCAGCTCGGCCACGCCCTGGACCAGCGCCTCCAGATTCACGGGCTCGGAGTCCAGCTCCAGATGGCCCGCATCCACGCGGGCGTAATCCAGCAGGTCGTTGACCAGCCCCAGCAGGTGTTCGGCGGAATCCCGCGCGGCGCTCACATAGGCGCGCTGGGCGCCGTCCATGCGGGTGCGGGCCAGCAGGCCCAGCATGCCGATCACCCCGTTCAGGGGCGTGCGCATCTCATGGCTCATCAGCCGCAGGAACCGCTCCGCCGCCTGGGCGTCGGGAGTCCCGGCCGCGGCCGGGTTGGTCGGGAGCGCCTTTTGCGCCGTCTCGGTCTTCACGGTCTTTCGCCGCATGCTCATCACTCACCCTCCACCGGAGGACGAGCATGCACGACAACGGTTAAGGGCCGCCGAATCACCCGCGAGGCGTCAGGCGGTGCGCTTCAGGCGGGAGTCACCAGGCGGGCGCCGTCTCGGCCGCGACCGGCGCCGCGCCCGCCTCCTGCGGGCCCACGGTGGTGCGGCGATAGACCAGCGCCTCGGCGATGTGGCGGCGCAGGACCGGGGTCGATCCCTCCAGATCGGCGATGGTGCGCGCCAGCCGCAGGGTGCGGGTCCAGCCCCGCGCGGTCAGACCCCCCGCCTCCGCCGCCCGCATCAGCAGGGCCCGGCCGGACTCATCGGGCGCCCCGATCCGGTCCAGGGTCTCGCCGGACGCCCGGGCGTTGATTCCCTGATCCGGATCCAGACCGTGTTCGCGGGCGCGGTCGGCCTGGGCCTCGCGGGCTGCGGCCACCCGGGCGGCGGCCTCGGCCGTGCCCTCGGCGGGCGGGGGCAGGGCCATGTCGGCGGCGGTCACCGGCGGGGTCTCCACCGTCAGATCGATGCGGTCGAACAGCGGCCCGGAGATGCGGTTCTGATAATCCCGCTGACAGCGTGGAGCCTTGCCGCAGGCGCCCTTGCCCGGCCCGCCCACCCCGCAGCGGCAGGGGTTCATGGCGGCGATCAGCTGGAACCGCGCCGGATAGCGCACGTGGGCGTTGGCCCGCGCCACCACGATCTCGCCGGTCTCCAGCGGCTGGCGCAGGGAATCCAGCGCCTGGGGCGAATATTCCGGCAGTTCGTCCAGGAACAGCACGCCGTTGTGGGCCAGCGACGCCTCGCCCGGCTTGGCCCGGTGCCCGCCGCCGGTCAGGGCCGCCATGCTGGCGGAGTGGTGGGGCGACCGGAACGGCCGGTCCCGGGTCAGGCCGCCGCGCTCGATCAGCCCCGCCACGGACCAGACCATGGAGGTCTCTAGCAGCTCCTGCGGCGTCAGGGGCGGCAGCAGGCCCGGCAGGCGCTGGGCCATCATGGACTTGCCCGATCCGGGCGGGCCCACGAACAGCAGGTTGTGGCCCCCGGCGGCCGCCACCTCCAGCGCCCGCTTGGCGCTCTCCTGACCCTTGACCTCGCGCAGGTCCGGCCCGCCGGTCGCCGCCTTGACCGGCCCCGGCTCGGGCGCGCGCAGCACCTGCACGCCCTTGAAGTGGTTGATGACCCCGATCAGCGATCGCGGCGCCAGCACCGACACCTCGCCCGCCCACGCCGCCTCCGGGCCGTTGGCCTCGGGACAGATCAGGCCCAGCCCCATGGCGGCGGCGGCCACGGCGGCGGGCAGGGTCCCGCCCACCGGGGCGATGCGCCCGTCCAGCCCCAGCTCCCCCAGCGCCGCCCAGTCGGACAGCGCATCGGGTGCGATCACCCCCATGGAGGCCAGCAGCGCCAGGGCGATGGGCAGGTCGAAATGGCTGCCTTCCTTGGGCAGGTCGGCGGGCGCCAGATTGGCGATGATGCGCCGTGACGGCATGGCCAGGCCGATGCCCGCAAAGGCCCCGCGCACCCGCTCCCGGCTCTCGGCCACCGCCTTGTCAGGCAGGCCGACGATGTTGAAGAAGCCCTGATCCCCGGACAGCTGCTGGACCTGAACGTCCACCCGCCGGGCGTCCACCCCGTCGAACGCCACCGTCACCACGCTGGCCAGCATGCCCGAGCCCTCCGTTCCCGCATGAGAACGAAGCATGAACAGTCAGGTTTTGCAATAGCGGCGTTCGGTGATCAGCCGACCTTCGCCTCGATCACGTCCCACATCAGGGCGGCGGCGTTGATCCCGGTGAACTCTTTCAGCTGCACAGCGCCGGTGGGCGAGGTCACATTGATCTCGGTCAGATAGTCGCCGATCACGTCGATGCCCACGAAGATCAGGCCGCGCCGCTTCAGCTCGGGGGCCAGGGCCGCGCAGATCTCGCGGTCGCGGGCGGTCAGCTCCACCGCCTCGGCCCGGCCGCCGACCCGCAGGTTGGAGCGCACATGGCCCTTCAGCGGCACCCGGTTGATGGCGCCCACCGGCTCGCCGTCGATCAGGATGATGCGCTTGTCGCCGGCCTCGACCGCCGGGATGAATTTCTGGATCACCAGCTGGTCGCGGCTGATCCCGGCGTGGATCTCCACCAGCGCCTCCAGATTCGGATCGTCGGCCTTGAGCCGCACCACGCCCGAGCCCGCCGCCCCGTGCAGGGGCTTGAGCACCACGTCCCCGTGCCGCTGGTGGAACTCGGCCAGGGCCACCGGGTCCGACGAGATCAGGGTCGGCGGCTGCACCCCCTTGAAGCGCGTGGCGAACAGCTTCTCCGGCGCATTGCGCACCTCGGTCGGATCGTTGACCACCAGGGTCTGTGGATGGATCGTCTCCAGCAGATAGGTGGCGGTGACATAGGCCATGTCGAAGGGGGGGTCCTGACGCATCAGGATCACGTCGATGTCCTCGGCCAGGTCCAGCTTCAACCAGTCGCCGAAGGTCACGTGGTCCCCGACCTTCTGGCGCAGGGCTGCCGGCCGCGCGCGGCAGAACAGCCGCCCGTCCTCCAGCGCCAGGGTGGCCACGTCATAGACCCAAAGCCGGTGGCCGCGCTCCTGGGCGGTGATGGCCTGGAGGAAGGTGGTGTCGGCCTCGATGTTGACCGCCTCGATGGGGTCCATCTGGATGGCGACCTTGAGCATGGCGAAGTCCTTGAAGCGTGGCGTTGAGGGCTTGCAGATGGACGCCGCACGCCCCGGGCGCAAGGCGAACCCGCCTCTGGAGCGTCAGTTCAGGCGCAGGCGGATGCGGTCGTGGGCGCTGCGGGCGTGCATCTGGCCGTGGCCGTCCAGACCCCGCGCCCGGTCCAGCGCCGCCAGCGCCCCGGCCAGGGCGCCCTGTTTCTCCCGCGCCGTGGCCACGTCCAGCCAGGGGCGGTGATCCTCGGGGTCCAGCAGCACGCGGCGGACGGCCGAGCGCTCGGCGCCCTCGAAATCCTGACGCCTCAGGGCGCGCACATACAGCATGTTCTGCAGCCGGATCAGGGCCTGCCGGTCCGTCACCGGGGCCATCAGCAGGTCCAGCCGGTCCGCCACATGGGGGGTCAGCCCGGCCAGCAGCGCCCGGCGGGTCAGCTCGGACGGCATGACGATGCGGCCCTGGCTGAACGGGTCCAGCGCCACCGGCCCGTCCGGCGTCTCGACCCGCAGCAGGAAGTGGCCCGGGAAATCCACCCCCCGGCAAATCAGCCCCGCCTGCGCCGCCGCATGGATATAGAACACCGCCAGGGCCGCCGACAGGCCGCGCCGCCGCTCGGCCACGTCGATGATGTCGGTGTTGGCCGGGTCGTCGTAATGCAGCAGGTCGCCATTCAGCCGCAGGTCCGAGGCCATGGTCTCCACCAGGGCGTCGTCATGGGATTCGCGGGCCATGCGCTCGGCCAGCCGCTCGGCGGCGTTGGCGGCCAGGGTGCGCACCGGCGCCGTCTCCCGGTGCGGATAGTCGTGGATGGCGCAGGCGATGGCCGCCTCCAGCAGCGGGAAGGCGTCGTCCTCGGCCGTCCCGGCCTCGGTCAGAACCTGTTCCGCTTCCTCACGCGTCACTTCGACCTCACGATCGTCTCAGAGTGTCCTGCGACAGGCCCCGAACATGACGGGGAAAGCGGCCGGGCGCCAGCGCCACCATGTCCAGCCGCAATGACAGGGTCTTGAGCGAGGGCCGGTTTCTCGCAACCGCCCGCCCCGCCGCCAGCAGGCGTGCTTTCTGGGTTTCGCTCAGGGCGGTCAGGGCCTGATCCAGGGTGGCGCGGCGCTTGACCTCCACCACCGCCAGCACGCCGCCGCGCCGGGCCAGCAGGTCGATCTCGCCCGCCCGGCTCTTCAGGCGGAAGCCCAGCACCTGATAGCCCTTGGCCATCAGCCAGGCCGCCGCCAGCCATTCGGCTGCGTGCCCCGCCTTGTGCGCCCTGGCGCCCAGCCCGATCCGCCACGGCGCTTTCGCACGCACCGGAGCGGGGGGCGGCCGCATCAGGCCGGGTCCTTGCCCTGCAGCGCCAGGGCGCGGCGGTAGAGGGTCTTGCGCGGCAGATCCAGCGCCTTGGAGACTTCGGAGGCCGCATCGGCCGGACCGGCCCGTTTCAGGGCGTCCACCAGGGCGGCGTCGGCGTCGGCGTCGCTGGCCTGTTCGTCCTCGCCGGGGCCGATCACCACCACCAGTTCACCGCGCGGGCCGTCCAGCTGCGGCTTGGCGGCCAGCTGGACCAGATCGCCGCGCACGCACTCCTCGTACAGCTTGGTCAGCTCCCGGGCCACGGCGGCGGGGCGGGGCCCCAGCACGGCGGCCATGTCGGCGAGACTCCCCGCCAGACGCGGCCCGCTTTCAAAGAACACCAGGGTGGCGCGGATGGGCTTGAGCGCCTCCAGCGCCGTGCGCCGCTGGCCGCTCTTGGCGGGCAGGAAGCCGGCGAACAGCACCCGGTCGGCGGGCAGGCCCGCCACCGCCAGCGCCGCCAGCAGGCTGGAGGGGCCGGGCACCGGATGCACCGGCAGACCCGCCGCGATCATGGCCCGGGCCACCACGAAGCCGGGGTCCGACACCATGGGCGTGCCGGCGTCCGACACCAGCGCCACCACCTGACCCTCGCGCACCCGCTCCACCGCGCCCCCGGCGGCCCGTTCCGAGGCGTGGTCGTCGCATCGCTCCAGCCGGGCCTTGAGGCCATAGGCGGACAACAGCTTGCCGGTGACCCGGGTGTCCTCGGCCAGAATCAGGTCCGCGGCCTTCAGCACGTCCAGCGCCCGCAGGGTGATGTCGCGCAGGTTCCCGATGGGCGTGGAGACCAGATACAGGCCCGGCTGCACCGGCCGGGGCGGCGGCGCCATGGGCGGAAAGGGGGAGATCATCGAAGGATCCGTCATCCCCCGACCGTGCCAGCGCCCGCGACGCGGCTCAAGCGAAACAGCAGCGATCTCCCCCGCCCGTGACCCGTCGTCAGGCCAGCCAGAGCATCATGCGGGTGTCCACCTCGGCGTTGCGGGCGCGGCTGAACTGGCGGCGGGTTTCGCCGGTGTAGAGAAAGCCGGCCTTCTCCAGCACCCGGCCCGACGCGGCATTGTCGGTGAAGTGTCCGGCCACGACCGCCTTCTTGCTCCAGCGCGTTTTGGCCCAGGCCAGGGCGCCCTGCGCCGCCTCCGTGGCCAGACCCCGGCCCCAGAAGGGCTTGCCGATCCAGTAGCCCATCTCCGGCGCGCGGTCCTTGTCGTGGAACAGGCCCAGCACCCCGACGGGGCCGTGGTCCTCGTGTTCGATGACGAAGGTGTTGGCCCGGCGCGGGTCCTGCATGGCCACGTTCATGACGAAGGCCTCGGCGTCCTCGGTGCGGAACGGCGAGGGCATGCGGCAGGTCATGCGCGCGATCTCGGGATCGCCCGCCAGCTGGGCGATGCGGGAGATGTCGTGAGCGCCCGGCGCGCGCAGGGCCAGGCGCCGCGTCTCGATGACGGGGGAGGTTTCTATGACGCACATGGGCGAAGCCTCAACTCACGCCGGTCTCCTTGGAGGGCTCGGACCGGTCTCTCGAGGCGGGGAAACGAAAAAGGGAGCCTGGTCGATCCAGACTCCCCGCGGAATATTTCCCTGGTCCGGATCGCTGCTATTCTGGCCAGCGCGATCCGGGAGATTTCCTGGATTCGCGCTATTCGGCGGCCACGGCCTGTTCGGCCGGAAGCACGGAGACGTAACAACGTCCGCCCTGCTTGGTGGTGAATTTCACCGCACCCTGTACGAGGGCGAAAATGGTGTGGTCACGGCCCAGGCCGACGTTGTCGCCGGGGTGCCACTTGGTGCCGCGCTGGCGGATGATGATGTTGCCGGCCAGCACGCGCTCGCCGCCGAACTTCTTCACGCCGAGGCGTTTGGACTCGGAGTCGCGACCGTTACGCGACGAACCGCCGGATTTCTTGTGAGCCATGGGTCTGCTCCATCTTCCCTAGTGCGCTATCGCTCGGCTCGCGGAGCCTCGCTGCTTGAGCGCAGTGTAATCTAAACGTGGCGCGGTGGGCGCCGGACTATTCCTTGTCGGCCTTGGGCGCGGCCTTCTTGGCGGGCGCCTTCTTGGCCGGGGCCTTGGCCTCGGTCTTGGCTTCAGCCTTGGGGGCGGCGGCCTTCTTGGCCGGAGCCTTCTTGGCGGGCGCTTCGGCGGTCTCGGCCGGAGCGGCTTCAGCCTTGGCCTTGGGGGCCTTCTTCGGCTCGGCCTCGACGCGCGGGGCCAGGCCGCGGGCGCGAGCGTTCATTTCGGCCTTGGTCAGAACCTCGGCCTTGCCGTCCCACTTGGCCGACTGGCCGTCGCCTTCGATGCCGGTGATGCGCAGCACGCTTTCCATCTGGCGATGGCCGTTGGTGCGGCGATAGCCCTGACGGCGGATCTTCTTGAAGATCTTGATCTTCTCGCCCTTGCGGGTTTCGACCAGGGTGGCCGCCACGGAGGCGCCCTTGATGAGCGGCGCGCCCAGGGTCACGCCCTTGTCGCCGCCCAGCATCATGACTTCGCCGAAGCTGACGTCAGAGCCCGCGTCGCCGTCGAGCTTCTCGACCACGATCACGTCACCCGGTTGGACCCGGTATTGCTTGCCGCCGGTTTTGATCACCGCGTACATATTAAGCCTCGGCTGGAACGCAAAAAGATGTGCGCCCGCGAGGTGACCCTGCGGGCGAAGAGCGGCGACATATACGGACAGGCCGGTTTGAGTCAACGCGAAACGGGGGAATGGACCCCGATTTTCCCATCGGGCAAGGGTGTTCGCCGCCGGTTCGACCGGACTATGGCCTGACGGGGACAGGCCGGGCAAGCTGTCTCCGGCCAGTCCATCAAGGAGCGCTTCATGTCACGCCGTCTTTCCGCCCTCGCCGCGACCGCCGCCCTGGTCATGACCGCCCAGCCGGCGACGGCCGACCCGGTGGACGCCTACTGGGCGAATCTCACCGCCCTGTGCGGCAAGGCGTTCGGCGGAACCCTGGTCCAGGCGCCCGAGGGCGACACGGCCTTCGAGGGCCGGGCCCTGGTCATGCATGTGCGGGACTGCTCGCCGGAACGCATCCGCATTCCCTTCGTGGTGGGCGACGACCTGTCCCGCACCTGGGTGCTGACCCGCCATGAGGACGGCCGCATCGAACTGCGCCACGACCACCGTCACGCGGACGGCTCCGAGGAGGACGCCACCCAGTACGGGGGCTTCACGCCCAATCCGGGCAATGACCGCATCAAGATGTTCCCGGCGGATCAGGCCACCTGGGACCGCATGCCCAATTCCCACCCCAGCGTCTGGTTCATGGAGGTGCAGGACGACCGCTTCATCTATGCGGCCGTGCGCGTGGGCACGCCGCGCGCCTATCGGGTGGAGTTCGACCTGACCCGCGAGATCGCGGCGCCGCCCGCCCCGTGGGGCTGGACGGACTGAATCAGGCGCCCCGCCGCGCCAGAAGGTCACGCAGTTCGGCCATCTCGGCGCGCATGGCCTTGAGCTCGTCGGTCATGGCGCGGGCCTCGGCCGCGGATTCCGTGCGGGCCTGTTCGCGCTCGGCCGCGGCTTGGCGCAGGTGGGCCTCCACCTCCTCGTGATCGGCCTTGAGCAGATCGTCGTGCTCTTCCTGCATGGCCGAGACCACCACCCCGATGAACAGGTTCAGCATGGTGAAGGCGGTGGCCAGGATGAACGGCACGAAGAAGGCCCAGGCGTAGGGATAGACCTCCATCACCGGCCGCACGATGCCCATGGACCAGCTTTCCAGGGTCATGATCTGGAACAGGGAATAGGCCGAGGCCCCCAGGCTGCCGAACCATTGGGGGAAGCTCTCGCCGAACAGCATGGTGGCCATCACCGCCGACACATAGAAGACCAGCGCCAGCAGCATGACGATGGCGCCCATGCCGGGCAGGGCCGAGATCAGGGCCGAGACCACCCGCTTCAGCGACGGCGCGACGGTGATCAGGCGCAGCACCCGCAGCACGCGCAGGGCCCGCAGCACCGAGAACGCGCCGGTGGCCGGGACCAGGGCCACCCCCACCACCACGAAGTCGAACAGGCTCCACGGATCGCGGAAGAAGGCCAGCCGGTGCACCACCAGCCGCGCACCGATCTCGATCACGAACACGGTCAGCAGGATGCGGTCGGCCCACAGCAGCCAGTTCCCCCAGCCGGCCATGACCGCCGGGCTGGTCTCCAGCCCCAGGATGATGGCGTTCAGCACGATCAGGGCGGTGATGACCTGCTCGGTGCGGCGGGAGGCGAGAAGGGCGCGCAGGGATTGCAAGGGCGGCGTCCGTGGCTTGGCGGTTGGCGTGAAGCCCCATGTGGCCCGGCCCGCGGCGGAAATCCAGCGGCCCGCGCGCCCTGCGGCGAGACGGCCGATGGATCAGGGGTCGTGCGTTACAGAATAACGCGCTATGGGGCGCGGCCATGACCGACCCCGCCGCCGCCGAAAGCCTGCTGGCGCCCCTGATCTGGGGCGGGTTCGTCGCCGCCTTCCTGCACGCCGCCCTGCCGACCCACTGGCTGCCCTTCGTGCTGGTGGGGCGGGCCCAGGGATGGCGCGCGCGCATGACCCTGGGCGCCGCGGCCCTTGCCGGCATGGTGCATGTGATCTCCACGGCGATCGTCGGCGGGCTGATCGTGGCGGCCGGTCTGGCGCTGGAGGAGCGGCTGGCCGGGGTGCTGCCGTGGCTGGCGGCGGCCATGATGTTCGGCTTCGGGGCGTACTATCTGGTGCGGGCGTTGCGGACGCGGGCTTCGGCGGCGCGGGATGAGCCGGGCCGGGACAAGCCGGGGCGGGCGGTGTCGGACCGGGCCGCCTTCCTGGGCCTGATGGCCCTGCTGGCCCTGTCGCCGGGCGAGGTGCTGCTGCCGCTCTATCTGTCCGGCGCCCAGCACGGGCTGCACGGCCTGATCCTGCTGACCCTGGCCTTCGCGGCGGGCACCATCCTGGGCATGGTGCTCCTGACCGGGGCGGCCTTCATGGGCGCGTCCCTGCTGAGGCTGGAGCGTCTGGCGCGGTTCGAGGGCGCCATCCTCGGCGCCGCCCTGATCATTCTGGGCCTTCTCGTGGCCTTCGGTCCGCTCTAGGCGCCTGATCGGTTGAGGCGGAATCGCCTCGCGATTCCGCCGATGCCGTGAATCAGGCGCCAGATGAAAGCGAGAGCATGATTCACGCTTCAGCCGGAACCGCTGCGCGGTTCCGTCCGAAACGATCATGCTCTAAGCCTGACCGTCATGGCGCACGACCACCATCATCATCACGGGCATGGACACGGGCACGCCCATGGCCACGGCCATGATCATGGGCCGGTGAACACCGGCGACTGGCGCTATGTGGTCGCGCTGGGCCTGAACCTGGGCTTTGTGATCGTCGAGTTCTGGGCCGGCCTGGTCAGCGGCTCCACCGCCCTGATGGCCGACGCCGGGCACAATCTGTCGGACGTGCTGGCCCTGGCCCTGGCCGGGGGCGCGGCCTGGCTGGCGCGCAAGCGGGCGCGGGATTCCCTCACCTACGGCTATCGCAAGGGCACGGTGCTGGCCGCCCTGGCCAACGCCATCCTGCTGCTGCTCGCCTGCGGCTGGATCAGCTGGGAGGCGTTCCAGCGGCTGATGAACCCGGTGGAGGTGGCGTCCGGCTTCATCGTCGTGGTGGCGGGCATCGGCTTCTTCATCAACCTGGGCACCGCCCTGCTGTTCCTGAAGGACCAGCACAAGGACCTGAACGTGCGCGGGGCCTATCTGCACATGATGGCCGATGCGGCGGTGTCCCTGGGCGTGGTGGCGGCGGGGCTGGTGATCATGTTCAGCGGCTGGACCATCATCGACCCGATGATCAGCCTGGTGATCGTGGCGGTGATCCTGTGGGCCACCTGGGGGCTGCTGAAGGACTCGGTGACCCTGGCGATGGACGGGGCCCCGGCGGGCATGGATGTCAGCGCCGTGCGTCAGGCGCTGCTGGACCTGCCCGGCGTGGCGGCGGTGCACGATCTGCATGTGTGGGGCCTGTCCACCACCGACGCCGCCCTGACCGCCCATCTGGTGCGCAGCGCGGACGCGCCCCCCGACCTGCTGACCCGCGCCCAGAAGGCGGCGGCCGGTTTCGGCGTCGCCCACACCACCTTCCAGATCGAGGACGCGGCGCAGGCCGACTGCCCCGACTGCTGAAGCGGCGCTTGATCGCGGGCTCCGCAGGCGCCATCTGGCGCTCATGACCGACAAGACACCCGTGACCGTGCTGACCGGCTACCTCGGCGCCGGCAAGACCACCCTGCTCAACCGCATCCTGACCGAGGACCACGGCAAGCGTTACGCCGTGATCGTCAACGAGTTCGGCGAGATCGGCATCGACAACGATCTGGTGGTCGGCGCCGACGAGGACGTGTTCGAGATGAACAACGGCTGCGTCTGCTGCACCGTGCGCGGCGACCTGATCCGGGTGGTCTCGGGCCTGATGAAGCGCCAGCGTCCGGGGAAGCCCGCCTTCGACGCCATCATCGTCGAGACCACCGGCCTGGCCGATCCCGGCCCGGTGGCCCAGACCTTCTTCGTGGACGACGAGGTGCGCGAGAAGACCCGGCTGGACAGCGTCACGGCCCTGGCCGACGCCCTGCACATCATGGCGCGGCTGGATGACTCCCGCGAGGCGCGCGAGCAGATCGCCTTCGCCGACCGCATCATCCTGAACAAGACCGATCTGGTGGACGAGGCGCAGCTCGTGGCCATCGAGGCCCGCCTGCGCGCCCTGAACCCCATCGCCCCGGTGATGCGGGCCCAGCGGGCCGATGTGCCGCTGGATCAGGTGCTGGGGCTGGGCGGCTTCGATCTGGAGCGCATCACCGACATCCGCCCCGCCTTCGCCAACCCGGCCCACGGCGAGCCGGGCCATGTGCACGACGATCACTGCGGCCATGATCACGACCATGATCACGACCACCACCATCATGACCACGACCACGGGCACGGCCCGCGCGGCCACGACCACGGCGACGACATCCGCGGCGTCAGCCTGTCGCTGGACCGGCCCATCAACGGGGCGAAATTCACCCGCTGGCTTGACGAGCTGCTGGCCACAAAGGGCCAGGACATCCTGCGCGCCAAGGGCATCATCGAGGTGGCGGGCGAGGACCGGCGGCTGGTGTTCCAGGCCGTCCACATGATCCTCGAGGGCGACCTGCAGAAGCCCTGGGGCGAAAAGGAGCGGCGCTGGAGCCGCGCGGTCTTCATCGGCCGCGACCTCGACGAGGCGGCGCTCAGGGCCGGCTTCGAGGCCTGCGCCGCGTGAGCCAATTCTCCTTCGACGCCCAGCCCACCGCCGCCCTGTTCGACCATCAGGGCGCCGTCTTCGCCCTCGGCGACGGGGCGGTGCGGTTCGCCAGCGGCGAGCGCGTGGACGCCCACGACGGCCCGGTGCTGTCCGCCGCCATCCATCCCTCCGGCGAGGGCGTCGTCACCGGCGGCGACGACGGCAAGCTGGTGTGGAGCCGGCGCGAGGACGCGGGCCAGCTCGCCGCGGCAAAGGCGCCTGGATCGACGCCGTGGCCACATCGCCCGCCTCTGGCCTGATCGCCTTTTCCGCCGGGCGCACGGTGACGGTTCTGGACGTCAAGGACCCGGCCTTCCGCCGCACCTTCGAGCATGAGCGCACCGTCTCGGGCCTGGCCTTCGATCCCAAGGGACGGCGGCTGGCGGCGGCCACCTACGGCGGCGCGGCCCTGTGGTTCGCGCGCATCGAAAAGCAGAAGCCGACCTTCCTCAAATGGGCCGGGTCGCACACCGGCGTCACCTTCTCCCCCGACGGCAATTTCGTCGTCACCACCATGCAGGACGCCCAGCTGCACGGCTGGCGGCTGAAGGACTCAAAGGACATGCGCATGGGCGGCTATCCGTCCAAGGTGCGGGCCATGGCCTTCCTCTCGAAGGGGGCGCTGCTGGCCACCTCGGGCGCCCAGGGAACCGTGCTGTGGCCGTTCGTCGGCGCCAACGGCCCCATGGGCAAGGAGGCCACCGAGATCGGCTACGACGCCGGATCCCAGGTGCTCCTGGTCGCCGCCGCCCTGGACCACGCCAAGCTGGCCGCGGGCCTGTCCGACGGCCGCGTCTGGGTCGCCGAACCCGCCGCCCAGGGCCTCAACTACATCCGCGCCGACCGCGGCGCCCCCATCGCCGCCCTCGCCATGAGCCCGGACGGAACCCGGGTGGCCTGGGCCGACGAGGACGGCGAGGCGGGGGTCTCGACGCTCTGAGGAACGGAGCGCGCGGGCGGAGGCGGACACCCCCGGACCGGACGTTCGGAAGGTCCGCACTGGGTGGGTAGCGGACGTTGTCCCGCCCTGACGTTTTGCTGTAAGTTAAAGGCGTCATGAGAGGGTCGGGATGCTGAACCGCCTAGAAGCCGTCCTCGGATACGTCGCCTATCAAGCTTGGGCAGTCGGACTGGGTGCGTTTTGGTTCTACATCCAGATCGCAAGGGCAGCTTCGTCCGTCCCCGACCCCGCAACTGGCATGACGGCTGGGATGAGCGATCACGGGGAGTGGTTCTTTGTCCATCCTTGGCAAAAAACGCTTTTCTGGGTCGCGCTCTTTGGTGGCGTTACGGCTTTCATGATTGCCGTCGCGACGATGCAAAACTACTTCGGAAAGGAGGCACTGAAGAAGCTGCGTCCAAAGACGCTGGCTTTAGCGGTCATCGTCGCAGTCACCGGCTGGACACTGGTTATTCGGGTTGTGTAGCTCCATCGTGCAATCGCCGCTCTCGTGTCCGCAATGGGTCGAACCCGGTCAAAGGCGCCGCGCCGTCTTCCAGACAGATGGCGCCCGATTGACGCCCCCCGGGGCGCATGCTCCGCTGCCGGGGAACCGCAAAGGTTCACGCAAAGGACCCGCCATGACCCTGATCCGCACGACCGTTCTGGCGGCCGTTCTCATCGCCGCCGCCGGCGCGGCCGAGGCCGCCCAGCAGTGCGGGGCGACCGTCCACACCCGCTTCGACGAGACCCGCGCCAATTTCGACAACAGCCTCGGCGCCTGCCGCCCCGACGGCTATTGCTCGGTCGTCCTGGCCCTGACGGATCCCTCGGGTCAGGCGGCCTACGCCCAGCAATTCCGCATCGCCCGCCCGACGCCTGGCGCCGCTTATGTCGTCGAACTGGTCGCGGTCACGCCGATGAACGCCGACGACGGTCAGCCCATGTCGATCGCCTTCGGCTCCCGCAGGATCGACCTGACCGGCAAGGCCCCGCTCCAGACCAACAACCTCAACCTGTTCGAGATCACCGACGCCGCGACCGTCTCCGCCATTGTTTCGGGCGCCGCCGCGCCAACGTCATGCGCTGGACCTACCAGAGCGAGGTCGGCCCCGCCGAAGCCTGGTTCAGCCTTGGCGGCGTCACCCGCGCGCTGAGCTGGATCGACTGCATGGGCCGTCGCTAGCCGGATCGTCCGCAATCAGACCGGGCGCGTTCTCGCGCCGACTCTTGATGCACCGGCCCTGACGGTCCGTGACGGCGGCTTGGCCGGGTTGGGACGGCCCCCATCTTCCCTCACGGAACATCAGGGGAGACTCCACCATGGACATGGCCGACATCGCGACCTCGGCGACCGTCGTCATCCTGCTGGCCGCCGTCCTTGCGGCATGGCTCAGGGAGCGCAGACGGACCCGAACGCTTCTGGGCGTCCTGCACGCCGAGGCCCGCGGGCTCTGCGCCGAGGCCGCTGGCCTGGCCGAGGCCCTCGCGCGCCGTCAGGCGGACGGTGTACCGATCGACCAGCTTTTCCTCGACATGCACGCGCTCAGCGAGCCGCAGACCTGGCCGGGCCTTGTTTCGTCCTCGGGGCTGATGCCGCGCGACATCTTGGGGCGAGCGGTGGAGCTGCACGGCCATCTGGCGCTGGCGCGGGCGCGGCTCGCCGGCTTGCGCTCGGGCCCGCGGGACAGGGCCGGCGCCGGCCTCCTTGTGACGACCTTGCTGCATGCGGCCAACGGCGGGGAGGGCCTCCTCTGCGAAATTGAAGCCCGATTGGGCTGGCCGCACCGGGGGGAGCCTCACATGCCGTCGGCCACAGCCCTCGTCACCGCCATGGAGGACGATACGCCCGAGGTCTTTGACCGGGCCTACTGGAGCGACCCCGTTTGAAACCGTCTTCGGTGGACAATGCGCGAGCGGAAGCCTGACTGCGGTGCTACAGAGCCACGATAATCCCGCATTTTCCGGAGCCAATGCCGCAGCCCACAAGGGGTCGGCGCCTCCGGACCCTGTTTTTCATCCCGCTGCTCCCGGGCGCCTCACACTGGCGGGATGTCCATTCGATATCTGCCTGACAGCCCGCCCGTCTTCGACACAAGCAAGGCCCGCGCCCGCTGGGCCGCCGCCAAGGCCGACTATCTGGCCGGGGGCGGCGCGCCCGAGGTCTGCGAACGCCACGGCCTCAGCCTGCGCACCTTCCGCTGGCGCGCCAGCAAGGAGGGCTGGCGCCGCGCCGACCAGCCCGCCCCCTTCATCGCCCCGGAGCCCGAGCCCGCACCGGCCGCAGCAGGACGAGCCCCTTGTCATCCCGGAAACGCCGTCAGGCGTTATCCGGGATGACAAAAGCTGGGCTCTCCGCTTCGCTACGGCCGGGATGACAGAGGGGCGCCTACTCGCCCGGCTTCCGGTCCTGCAGCCGCGCCGCCAGACTGGACGTGTCCCACCTGTTTCCCCCCATGGCCTGGACCTCGGAATAGAACTGGTCCACCAGCGCCGTCACGGCCAGGTGGCTGCCGTTGGCGCGCGCCTCGTCCAGCACCAGCCCCAGGTCCTTGCGCATCCAGTCCACGGCGAAGCCGAAGTCGAACTCCCCCCGGCTCATGGTGGCCCAGCGGTTGTCCATCTGCCACGACTGGGCCGCTCCCTTGGAGATGGCGGCCTGCACAGCCTCGGGCTCCAGCCCGGCGTTCTGCGCGAAGTGGACCGCCTCGGCCAGGCCCTGGACCACCCCGGCGATGCAGATCTGATTGACCATCTTGGTCAACTGCCCGGCCCCCGACGGCCCCATCAGGCGCATGGCTTTCGCATAGGCCGCCAGCACCGGCTCGACCCGGGCGAAGGCCGCCGCGTCGCCGCCGGCCATGATCGTCAGCTGGCCGCTCTCGGCGCCCGCCTGTCCGCCCGACACCGGGGCGTCGATGAAGGCCCGTCCGCCCTCGCCCGCCAGCGCCGCCATCTCGCGGGCCACCGTGGCCGAGGTGGTGGTGTGGTCCACGATCACCGCGCCCTCCGCCAGATGCGGCAGGGCCTCGGCTGTGACCTGACGCACGTCGTCGTCATTGCCCACGCACAGCATCAACAGTTCGGCCCCCGCCGCCGCCTCGGCCACGGTGGCCGCAAGGGCCCCGCCCGTCCTGTCGGCCCAGGCCCGCGCCTTGTCCGGCGAGCGGTTGAAGCCGGTCACCGCGTGCCCGGCCTTGACCAGATGCCCGGCCATGGGCCCGCCCATGACCCCCAGTCCGGCGAATGCGATCTTCACAGGCTGTTCTCCCCCATGCGTCCGTAATGACCCCGGAAGAAGACCAGGCGTCGCCCCCGTCCACCTGGAAGCTCTCCACCTCGCCCACGATGGTGACGTGGTCTCCCATGGGCAGGCGCTGCCAGGTGCGGCAGTCCAGCCGGGTGATCGCGTGCTTCAGGCGCGGCGCGCCCTCGCCCACCCGGTCGTATTCCTCCTCGGCCAGCATACAGTCGCCCCGCGCGAACCGGGCCGCCATGCGCCGGTCTTCGGCGCCCAGCACATGGATGCTGAACCGCTCGGCCCCGGCGAACGCCTGGCGCGCTGCGACCCCTCGTCCAGGCACCACAGCACCAGACGGGGCTCCAGCGACACCGAGGTGAAACTGTTGATGGTGATGCCCAGCGGGCCGTCGGCGGTGTCCGCCGTCACCACGCACACGCCGGTGGCGAAGCCGCCCAGCGCCCGGCGATAGGCCACGGGCTCGGGCGTGTCGGCGTCGGTCTGGGGATCGATGGTCACGCAGGCTCCACGGTCGGCTCACCCGGACCTAGGCGGCGCGGGCGGCGGTGGCAACCGTCCCGTTTCGGGAAACCCCGCCTTAACCTCATTCAGGCAGGATCGACTCACCATTGCGGGGTGCGTTCCATGTCCATGAGCGATCGTCCGATCCTCATCAAGAAGGTCAAGAAGAGCGGCGGCCACGGCCACCATGGCGGCGCGTGGAAGGTGGCCTACGCCGACTTCGTCACCGCCATGATGGCCTTCTTCCTGTTGATGTGGCTCATCAACACCACGGACCCGGAGCAGAAGCGCGGCATCGCCGAGTACTTCGCCCCCGCCAGCGTCTCGTCCACCACCAGTGGTTCGGGCGGCATTCTGGGCGGCACCGCCCTGGGCGACGACGGAGCCCAGGGCTCCGGCTCCCGCTCGGTCATCGAACAGCTGGCCCCCGAAGCCCCCGACCAGACCGAGGACGCTGGCCAGAGCAGCAACCTGGCCGCCGCCACCGAAAACGAACTGCGCGAGGAGATCGCCCGCCGCGAGGCCCAGGAGTTCGCCAGCGCCGCCGCCTCCCTGCGCCAGGCCATGCAGGACATGCCCGAGCTGGCCGAGCTGTCGCGCCACCTGATCATCGACCAGACTCCCGAGGGGCTGCGCATCCAGCTGGTGGATCAGGAAGGCCGGTCCATGTTCGACAACAACTCGGCCCAGCCCAACGAGCGGGCCCGGGTGCTGCTGCGCGCCGTGTCCCGGGTCATCAACCAGCTGCCCAACCGCGTCACCGTCACCGGCCACACCAGCGCAGCGGACGGCCAGCGCCGGGCCAGCGCCCCGGGCGACTGGTCCCTGTCCTCGTCCCGCGCCGACGCCTCGCGCCAGATCCTTCAGGGCGCAGGGGTCGATCCGGACCGGGTCTATCAGGTCTCGGGCAAGGCGGGCTCCGACCCGCTCTATCCCGACGACCCCACCCTGGCCGGCAACCGCCGCATCGCCATCGTGCTGCTGCGCGAGGCGCCGGTGTTGCCCGCGGACACCAGTCTGTGACCCGCCGCCCCGCCTCTCGCGCGAACGCGCTTGCGGCGGGCGGCGATTTGGCCCCAAATCCATCCAGGTCTGAGTATCGGCCTGATTTCATGCAGGTTATGGGAGCGTGACCCGACACATTCCGACACGGCAGCTGCGGTTCTTCATGACCGCCACCGCGCCTTGTCCCTACCTGCCCGGGCAGGTGGAGCGGAAGGTGTTCGCCAACCTGCCCTTCTCCGAGGGCGCCGACGTCAACGACCAACTGACCAGCGCCGGCTTCCGCCGCAGCCAGAACATCGCCTACCGCCCCGCCTGCGAGACCTGCGACGCCTGCGTCTCGGTGCGCCTGCCGGTGGCCGACTTCGTCTTCAGCCGGTCCCAGCGCAAGGTGCTGAACCGCAACGCCGACCTCAGCCGCGCCCTGGTCGAGGCCGAGGCCACCATGGAGCAGTTCGACCTGCTGCGCCGCTACCTCACCACGCGCCACCCCGGCGGCGGCATGACCGACATGACCTGGCAGGACTATGTGGCCATGGTCGAGGACACAGCCGTGCGGACCCACCTGATCGAATACCGTCTGCCCTCCGACGACGGCGGCCCGGGCGAGTTGGTGGCCGTGTGCCTGACCGATCTGCTCTCGGACGGACTGTCCATGGTCTACAGCTTCTTCGATCCCAGGCTGGAGCGGCGCAGTCTCGGCGTCTTCGCCGTGCTGGACCACCTGCGTCAGGCGGAGCTGATCGCGGCGCCCTATGTCTATCTGGGCTACTGGGTGCAGGGCTCCGCCAAGATGGATTACAAGGGCCGCTTCCGCCCCATGGAGGTCCTGCGCCCTCTCGGCTGGACCCTGGTGGTCTGAAGCCTCAGGCGGCCTTGGCGATGACGCGGTCGCGGCCGGAAGCCTTGGCCTCGTAGAGCGCTTCGTCGGCGCGCTTCAGCAGGGCTTCGGGCGTGTCATAGGGACCGTCCGTCGCCGCTACGCCCGCTGAAATGGTGACCGTCAGCAGCTCGCGCCCGCCCATGATGCGGAACGGGGCGCCGCCGATGTCGCGGCGGATGCGGTCGGCCACCCGCTCGGCGGCGGCCAGCGAGGCGCCGGGCATGACCACCACGAACTCCTCGCCCCCGTAGCGGCACGGCAGGTCGATGGCCCGCACATTGGTGGCCAGGCGCACGGCGAACTCCCGCAACACCTCATCGCCCGCGTCATGGCCGAAGCCGTCGTTGACCGCCTTGAAGTGATCGATGTCCAGAACCATCACCGCCGCCGGCTCGCCGCCGCGCGAGGCGCGGGTGGCCAAGGCCTGCAGCTGGGTGGTCATGTAGCGCCGGTTGTGAAGCCCGGTCAGCGGATCGGTGACCGCCATCTCCAGGCTGTGATCCAGCTTGTCGCGCAGGAAGTCGGTGTAGCGCTTGCGCCGGATCTGGGTGCGCGCGCGCGCGGCCAGCTCCTGGGCGTCCACGGGCCGGGTCAGCACGTCGTTGACGCCCAGCTCCAGCGCCTTGACCAGACGCGTCCGGTCCTCCGGCTCGATGATGATCAGCAGGGGCAGGTGTCGACTGGCCTCGGCCGAGCGGATGTGGGCGGCCAGACGCAGGCCGTCGAAGCTCTCGGCCGCCGCATTGATGATCATCAGGTCGACGGGCCCGCGCGACGCCATCAGGGCGTTGCCGGCGTCGGATTCGATCACCGGGCGGTGTTCTTCCTTGAGCTGATCGAAGATCTTTTTCGCCTGACGCTCGTTGTCGTCGACGATCAGGACGCGCCCGCCGATGCCGCGCATCCGCGCCGAGCCCTCCTCGAGGCCCAGACGGCGCCCGGATTCCTCGCGCTCGCGCAGTTCGTCCATGACGAGCTTGAGCCGGCTCAGGGAGCGGACGCGGGCGAACAGCACCACGTCGTCGATGGGCTTGGTGACGAAGTCGTCGGCCCCGGCCTCCAATCCCTTGATGCGGTCCTCCCGGCCGTCGAGGGCCGTGACCATGACCACGGGGATGTGGCGGGTGACGGGGTCGGCCTTCAGCCTGCGGCAGGTCTCGAATCCGTCCATGCCGGGCATCATGACGTCCAGCAGGATGATGTCGGGCTGGTCTCGGGCCGCGATTTCGAGCGCGGTCGGCCCATCGGAGCATTTCAGGACGTCATAGTATTCGATCGTCAGCTTGGCCTCGAGCACGCGGACGTTCGCCTCGACGTCGTCGACCACCAGAATGCGCGCGGTCATAGGCCTGCCTCGTTACGCCACATACCGTCTCACGGTATCCAGAAACCCCATCACCGAGATGGGCTTGGAGATATACGCTTCACACCCCCCCTCGCGGATGCGCTCCTCATCGCCTTTCATTGCGAAGGCGGTGACCGCCACCACGGGGATATGGGCCAGATCCTCGTCTTCCTTGAGCCACTTGGTGACCTCAAGGCCGGAAATCTCCGGCAACTGGATGTCCATCAGGATCAGGTCGGGGCGATGCTCGCGTGCGAGAGCCAGAGCCTGCAGACCTTCGCGGGTCTGCAGGGTCTCGTAGCCCTGGGAATCGAGCAGGTCATGAAAGAGCTTCATGTTCAGCTCGTTATCCTCGACGATGAGGACTTTCTTGGACATCATCACCGACCGGTCTGTTCCCTGCCGACACGCTTCGCCAGCCCCTGTATGCGTAAGGACCGGCCGCGTCTTATTCAGGCATCATCATGACCGGTCATCCTTAAGTTGGCGTGAAGGGCGAACACCGGCGATGAAGGCCATCTGCCGCGACTGTCTATGGACCGGCGAACGAATCGTCTCGCGCTGTCCGGCGTGCGGGTCGCCGCGCGTGGTCGTTCACGACGAACTGGACCGCCTGACCATCGCCCACCTGGACTGCGACGCCTTCTACGCCTCGGTGGAGAAGCGCGACCGGCCCGAGCTGCGCGACAAGCCGGTGATCGTGGGCGGCGGCAAGCGGGGCGTGGTGTCCACCGCCTGCTATGTGGCGCGGCTGTACGGCGTGGGCTCGGCCATGCCCATGTTCAAGGCGCTGAAGGCCTGCCCTGACGCGGTGGTGATCAAGCCCGACTTCGCCAGGTACAAGCACGAGAGCGGCCGCATTCTGGGCGCGCTCGCCAAACTGACGCCCCTGATCCAGACCCTGTCGCTGGATGAGGCCTGGGCCGATCTGTCAGGCACCGAACGGCTGAACGGCGGCCCGCCCGCGTTCCAGTTGATCCGGCTGCAGAAGCAGATCGAGAGTGAGACCGGTCTGACCGTCTCCATCGGCCTGGCGCCCAACCGGTTCCTGGCCAAGATCGCGTCGGAACTGGACAAGCCGCGCGGGTTCTCTGTCATCGGCGCGGCCGAAGCGAAAAGCCTGCTGGCCGACAAGCCGGTCACCATCCTGCCCGGTGTGGGCAAGGTGTTCTCGAAAAGCCTGCGCAGCGACGGCTACGCCACCGTCGGCGACCTGGCCCGCGCGGAGGTCAAGGATCTGGTGCGGCGCTACGGGGAATCCGGCCTTCGCCTGCACGATCTGGCCCACGCCCGCGACGCCCGCCCGGTGAACCCGGACCATGACCGCAAGGGCATGAGCGCCGAGACCACCTTCAACGATGACCTGGCCGCGCTGGAGGACCTGGAGGCCGAGCTGTGGCCCCTGTGCGAGAAGCTGGCGGCCAAGGCGCGGCGCGACGGGGTGGCCAGCCGGGTGATCGTGCTGAAGCTGCGCGCCACCGACTTCCGCCTCTACACACGGCGGCGCACAGTGCCCGACCCGATCCAGACCGCGCGGGGCCTGTTCGCCGTAGGCCGCGAACTGCTGAAGCCCGAGATCGGCCGTCCGTGGCGGCTGATCGGCATCGGCATGGCCGACATCGTGGACGCCGAGGACGCCCCCGCCGGACTGTTCGCCGACGACCAGACCCGCGCCCTGAAGACCGAAACCACCATCGACGCCCTGAGGGAAAAGTACGGCGCGGGAGCCGTGGTGGCCGGGCGGGCGTTGAAGCCGGGCGGCGGGACGTCTAAATCCCGTGCAAAGCCTCAGGAGCCCTCATGACCATCGAAGCCCGCCTCAAAGACCTCGGCATCGACCTGCCCAAGCCCGCCGCCGCCGTGGCCAACTATGTGCCCTTCGTGCGCGCCGGCAATCTGGTCCACATCTCGGGCCAGCTGTCGAACGACGCTGACGGCGGGATAAAGGGCACCGTCGGCGACGACGTGGACCTGGAGACCGCGGTGGCCGGCGCACGCCTGTGCGGCATCAATCTGGTGGCCCAGATCAAGGCCGCCTGCGACGACGACCTGGAGCGGGTGGTCCGCATCGTCAAGCTGGGCGGCTTCGTCCAGGCGGCGGGCGACTTCATCGAGATTCCCAAGGTCATCAACGGCTGTTCCGACCTGATGGTGGACATGTTCGGCGATGCTGGCCGTCACGCCCGCTCGGCCGTGGGCGTCTATCGCCTGCCGCTGGCTTCGCCGTCGAGGTGGACGCCGTCGTCGAGGTGCGGTGAGCACCGACGCCGACTTCATCCTCAAGGTCCACGGCCGCATCCATCAGATCGGACGCGACGCCTGGGACGTCTGCGCGGCGCCCACTGGCGACCCGTTCGTGGGCTATGACTTCCTTGACGCCTGTGAGGACGCGGGCTGTGCGGTGGAGGCGCAGGGCTGGGGCCCGCGCCATCTGTCCCTGCATGGGCCCGACGACGCCGTGCTGGGCGTCATGCCGCTCTATCTGAAAGGCCACAGCCAGGGCGAGTACGTCTTCGACCACGCCTGGGCCGACGCCTATGAGCGTGCGGGTGGTCGCTACTATCCCAAGCTGCTGTCGGCGGTTCCCTTCACCCCGGTGACAGGGCCGCGCCTGCTGAACGCGCCGGAGACCGACGCGGCCACGGTGGGCGCCGCCCTGCTGCAAGGGGCGCGTACTTTGTGCGACCGCACCGGCGCTTCCTCCCTGCACGTGAATTTTCCGGACGTCGGTCAATGGCGGCTGATGGGCGAACAGGGCCTGCTGCTGCGGCAGGACATGCAGTACGTCTGGCGCAACGACGCTACGCCGGGTTCGATGATTTCCTGGCCGCCCTCTCCTCCTCCCGGCGCAAGACCATCCGGCGCGAGCGGCGGGAGGCGCAGACGGGTCTGGACATCCGCGTGCTGACCGGCGGCGACATCACAGAGGCCCACTGGGACGCCTTCCATGCGTTCTATCTGGACACCGGCGACCGGAAATGGGGCCGGCCCTATCTGAACCGGGCCTTCTTCAGCCTGATCGGCGAGCGCATGAGCGACCGCATCGCCCTGGTCATGGCCTTCGACGGCGAACGGCCCATCGCCGGGGCGCTGAACTTCATCGGCCGCGACGCCTGTACGGCCGCCAGTGGGGAACGCTGGAGGACCGGCCGTTCCTGCATTTCGAGCTGTGCTACTATCAGGCCATCGAGTTCGCCATCGCGCGGGGCCTGTCCCGGGTCGAGGCGGGGGCCCAGGGCGAGCACAAGATGGCCCGCGGCTATCTGCCCACGCCGGTCTATTCGGCCCACCACATCGCCGACCCTCTGCTGCGCGAGCCGGTGGCCAACTATCTGGATCAGGAACGCCCGGCCGTCGCCGCCGAGATCGAGGCCATGACGGCGGAATACTCGCCGTTCCGGTCCACCTGACCTATGCTCAGCCAAACCACAGGAGCACGCCCATGAGCCTTCACGGCGCCTATGACCCGGACAACATCTTTGCGAAAATCCTGCGGGGCGACATCCCGGCGGTGAAGGTCTGGGAGGACGAGCACGTTCTGGCCTTCATGGACGTGTTTCCGCAGTCCGAGGGCCATGTGCTGGTGATCTCGAAGACCTCCACCGCCCGTAACGTGCTGGAGATCGAACCCGACGTGCTCGCGAGGATCACCGAGGCGGTGCGGCGGCTGTCAAAGGCTGTCGACAAGGCGCTGAAACCCGACGGGATCACCATCAGCCAGTTCAACGGCGAAGCGGGCGGCCAGACCATCTTTCATCTGCATGTCCACATCGTCCCCCGCTGGGCCGACCGCGCCCTCAAGGGCCACGGCCATGCCCCCATGGCGGAGGCGGACGCCTTGCGTGGACTGGCCGACAGGATCGCGGCGGAACTGGATTGATCGGACGGCTTGCGGTCACGGGCCGCACCCCTCATAACCCCACGCCGAAGCGCCGGTTTAGCTCAGCTGGTAGAGCAGCGGTTTTGTAAACCGAAGGTCGCGGGTTCGATTCCTGCAACCGGCACCATCACCTTCGAGGTTCGCGATGAAGCCCTGTGGCTGGCTGGCGGTCTCCGCCGCGTTTGTGATGACGGCCTGCGGGCAATCGGACAGCCCTGCCTCGGACACGGCGGCCACACCAGCCGCGGCGCCGCCCCCCGAACCCCGTGTGCTGAGCGACGAGGAGCGCGCAGTGATCTTGGCGTCCCTGCCCGGCCCCTATAGCGAAGCCGACACGGAGAACGGCCGGCGAGTCTTCGCCCGGTGCCGGTCGTGCCACACCCTGCCCGAGGGCGGGCCGAACCTGACGGGACCGAACCTGTGGGGCGTGTTCGGGCGGCAGGCGGGGTCGGTGGAGGCTACAACTACTCCCCCGCTCTGCGCGAGGCGGACTTCACCTGGACGGCGGAGCAACTGGACGCCTGGCTGAACGATCCGCGCGGCTTCCTGCCCGGCAACAAGATGGCCTTCGCCGGGGTCCGCGACGAGACGGACCGCCGGGATCTGATCGGCTGGCTGAAGGTCGAGACCGGCTACGCCCCCGAGGCCTGATATCCGCTCATCCCGGCGCGTGCCGGGACAGCGCGGGGATCACTCCGCAGCGTGCTTCAGCCCGTCGTTGGCGGCGATCTCCTGGGCTTCCCACTCCTCGATCTTGCGGGCGGTGTACTCCGGCGAGCGGGTGAAGCGCGCCAGGGCGCCGTAGATCACCGGCACCACGAACAGGGTCAGCAGGGTGGCGAACAGGGCGCCGGAGAAGATCACCACGCCGATGGTCTGGCGGCTGGCGGCGCCGGCCCCCTGCCACAGCACCAGCGGCAGGGCGCCGAAGGCCGTGGCGATGGAGGTCATGATGATCGGGCGCAGGCGCAGGGCCGACGCTTCCACGATGGCTTCCTTGACCGTACGGCCCTGATCGCGCAGCTGGTTGGCGAATTCCACGATCAGGATGCCGTTCTTGGCCGCCACCCCGATCAGGATGATCAGGCCGATCTGGGAGTAGATGTTCAGGCTCGAGCCCGCCATGACCAGACCGAACAGCCCGCCGGCTGCGGCCAGAGGCACCGTCAGCATGATCACCGCCGGGGTGATCCAGCTCTCGAACTGGGCGGCCAGCACCAGGAACACCAGAATCAGGGCCAGACCGAAGGCCAGGGCCACGGCGCCCCCCGCCTCGGCCTGATCCCGCGCCGCCCCGCCCCAGCGGACGGTGGCCACGCCCTGCGGCTGCTGGGCGGCCTGTTCCTCGAACCATTCCACCGCGTCAGTGATGGTGTAGCCGGGGTTGAGGTCGGCGCTGAGGGTGATTTCACGCTGGCGGTCCAGACGGCGGCGGTCCGGCGTGTCGCCCGACGTCTCGGTGCGCACCACCGAGGACAGCGGCACCAGTTGGCCCGATCCGGTCGAGACATAGAGTGTACGCAGATCATCCACGTTGGAGCGGTTCTCCCGATCCGTCTGCAGGATCACATCGTACTCCTGACCGCCCCGGAGATAGGTGGTTGCCCGCCGCGACCCGAACATGGTCTCCAGCGTCCGGCCGATGTTCTGCGACGACACGCCCAGCGCGGCGGCCTGCTGCGGGTCCACGTCCACCAGCAGGCGCGGGGCGTTGGGTTCATAGTTCAGGCGCGGGCGCGACAGACCCGGATTGTCCAGCGAGGCGTTCATGATCGGCTGGATCCACTCGAACAGCCGCTCGTACTCGGCGCCGACGATGATGAACTCCACGGAGTTGCCGCCGCCGCCGCGGAAGGAGCCGGGCGTGGACGCATTGACCTGGGCGCCGGTCTCGTTGCGCAGCGACTGGTTCAGCTCCTGGGCGATCTGCTCGGCCGACCGGTCGCGGTCGCCCCAGTCGGCAAGGGCGAGGATGGCGTTGCCCCCGTTGAAGCCCGACCCCCAGCCAGGCGCCGAGACCATGTAGGATTCCGCCTCACCGGACTGGTGATACTCCGCCAGTCGTGGTTCGAGGCCCAACATGATGTCGCGGGTGTAGTTGAAACCGGCGCCCTCGGGGCCCTGGACCCGCACCATGACACGGCCGCGATCCTCGTTCGGCACCAGTTCGTTGGGCAGGCTCATGAACATGGCCGCGGCGCCGACCATGACCAGAACGATCAGGACGGCCACGCCCGCGACGGCGTGACGGGCGCCCAGAAGGCCTTCAAGCGACGCCTGATAGGACCGCTTCAGCGCATCCATGCCTGCATCGACCCTGCGCGCCAGCCAGCCCTGCCCCGACGCCGGGCGCAGGATCTTGGACGCCATCATCGGCGACAGACTCAGCGCCAGGAAGGCGGAGAAGAAGATGGCGGCGGTGATGGCCACCGCCAGCTCCACGAACAGGCGGCCCACGTAGCCGGGCAGGAACATCAGGGGCGCGAACACCGCAATCAGCACCACGGTGGTGGCGACCACGGCGAAGAACACCTGTCGCGCACCGCGCTCGGCGCCGACCAGCGGCGGCTCGCCATGGTCGATCCGGCGCTGGATGTTCTCGGTCACGACGATGGCGTCATCCACCACCAGGCCGATGGCCAGCACCAGGGCCAGCAGGGTCAGAAGGTTCAGGGAGAACCCGAACGGCGCCAGAATGATAAAGGTGGACAGCAGACAGATGGGCGCGACCACCGACGGGATGAGCGCGGCCCGCATCGTCCCAAGGAAGACGAAGTTGACCAGCGCCACCAGACCCAGGGCGATGCCGATGGTGATCCACACCTCGTCGATGGCGTGCTTGGTGAAGACCGAGTTGTCGGAGCCAACGACCAGTTCGCTGCCCTCGGGCAGGGCGGGCTGGACTTCTTCAAGAAGGGCCTGCACGCCCTCGGAAATCTCGAGGTCGTTGGCCTGGGACTGACGGGTGATGGCCAGGCCGATCTGATCCAGACCGTTGCCCCGGAACAGGCGGCGATCCTCGGCGGGCGCCTCTTCGACCCGGGCGATGTCGCCCAGGCGGGTGACATAGGCGCCGTCGCCCGACCCCGAGGCGCTGACCGGCAAATTGGCGAAGTCAGCGGGGGTCGCATAGTTGCGCGCCACGCGGACCGTATAGTCCTTGTCCACGGATTCCAGCGTGCCGGCGGGAAGCTCGATGTTCTGGCGCGTCAGGGCGGATTCCACGTCCGTCACGGTCAGACCCCGCGCCCCCAGGGCGGCGGCGTCCAGCCAGATGCGCATGCTGTATTCCTGGTCGCCGTAGATCTGAACCGCAGCGACGCCAGGGACCACCGAGAACCGGTCCACCAGATAGCGGTCCGCGTAATCGGTCAGCTCCAGCCGGTTCATGGTCTCCGAGCGCAGGAACAGGATCATGATGGGCTGGCCGTCGGTGTCAGCCTTGGCCACCTCCGGCGGATCGGCCTGGTCCGGCAGATTGCCCAGAACGCGCGAGATGCGGTCGCGCACGTCATTGGCAGCGTCGTCGATGTTGCGGTCCAGCGAGAACTCGATGGAGACCCGCGAGCGGCCGTCGCGGCTGGACGAGGTGACGCGCTCGATGCCCTGGATGCCCGCGATGCGCTGTTCGATCGGCTCGGTGATCCGGCTCTCGATCACTTCGGCCGAGGCGCCGGGATAGTTGGTGCTGACCGAGACGATGGGCGGATCCACGTCCGGCAGTTCGCGCACCGGCAGGAAGAAGAACGCCGCCGCGCCGATGACGCACAGCACGATGGCCGCAACAGCGGCGAAAACCGGGCGACGGACGGCGACGTCGGACAGCATCATGGCGCGGACGTCCGGGTGACGGCGCCGTCCTGGGACGCAGCTGGAGCGCCCGCGGTCTGGGCGACCTGAACCGCGGCGCCGGGCTGAATGCGGTTGAGACCCGAGCTGATCACCCGGTCGCCAACGTCCAGGCCCTGGATGATCTCGACCATGCCGGCCTCGACGACCCCCGCCTGCACCTCGATGCGCTGGGCGGTGCTGCGCTCGCCGTCCGAAGCGATGCGATAAACGAAGGCGCCGGAACCCTCATACTGCACGGCCGCCTCCGGGACCGCCGGCGCCGAGCGTTCGCCCTGGGCCACCGAAACACGCATGCTCATGCCCGGTCGGATGGACAGGTCGGGATTGGGGAACTCCGCCCGCGCGGTGAGGGCGCGGGTCTGGGGGTCGATGCGGGTGTCCAGATCGGCGATTCGTCCCGAAAACTCGCGCCCCGGATAGGCCTCGGCCCGCGCCGTGATGGCCACGCCGGGCCGCAGCATGGGCAGATATCGCTCGGGCACCTGGAAATCCACGCGCACAACCGAGATGTCATCCAGGGTGGCGATCACCGTCCCCGGGTTGACCAGCGTTCCTGGGGTCACGGTGGTGAGGCCCAGAACGCCCGCGAAGGGCGCGCGAATCATGCGCTCGCCGCGGCGGGCCTGGGCGCCCTCCAGGGCGGCCTCGGCGGTTTCGAAGTCGGTACGGGCCTGTTCGGCGGTCACGCGCGGCGCGATGCCCCGCTCGGCCAGGCTTTCCCAGCGCTCCATGTCCCGCCGCGCCTGACGCAACCGCGCCTCGGCCTCGATGATGCCGGCGTCCTGCTCGTCGGCGCGCAGCTCCACCAGCGGCGCGCCGGCGGCCACCCTTTGACCGTCGGAGAAGAAGACCCGGGTAATCAGTTCAGTGGTGCTGGAGGTGATGTCCACGGAACGGCGGCCACGCGCCACGCCCAGAACCTCGAAACTGTCGCTGAAGGCCCGGTCGATCACGCGAATCTCGGCGACCTCCTGGGCTCCGCGTCCCCCGGGGCCGCCCGGCCCGCCGCCGTCCTCGCCCGCGAAGGCCATGCGCAGGACGACCGCCACCACCATGAGGGCGACAGCCGCGACAGCCGCGAACAGAAAGAAATGTCGTTTCAGCACAATAACCGGTCCGGCGCGTTAGGGAGAAGGCAAGCCCTTATCGGCCTGACCCGTGGAGGCAAGCCCGATTGCAGTAACGTGATGAAGTTACGGAATCCGTCGCGTTCGGATGCGTTTTGTCAGAACCGACGCCAGACCGCCAGTATGGGCCCGCGGGACTCCGGGACGTTGCGGCCCGCCACGGTCTGGCGCCACCCGGCCTGAAGGCTCCAGACGCCGGAGGTGCGCACCACGGAGGTTTCAAGATTCGCCCACTCGCTGCCCTGTTCGCTGCGACCTGCGAACACCTGATTGAGCACACTCCAGCCCGGAGCCAGCTCGGCTCCGGCGGTCAGGTCCAGGCGCGTCTCGTCCGGCAGCCCGTCCCGCAGCCGCCGCGCCGCCTGCAGCTCGACGAAGGCGCCGCGCCAGGCGAAGGATCGCCCCGCCAGCACACGCAGGTCCCAATCGCTGTTCCCGGCGCCCGGCGGCGCATAGACGGCGTTGCGCGCATCGCCGCCCCAGGCGTGACCCGCATAGACGCTGAGCACAGTCCAGTCGCCGCGCCAGACATTGACCCGAACGCCCAGCTCGACAGGCCCGCGCCCCTGATAATCGACGAAGGCGTCCTCCCCGTCCTGCCAGTCCCCTTTGGCCTGCAAGGTGATCCGGTCCGTCAGGCCGTATTCCACGAACAGGCCCAGCACCCGATCGACCTGTTCGGCGGGCAACGGCATGCGCGCGCCGGACAGGTCGAAGCCGTCTTCAGCCCGCATGCTCTCGACCTTGACCATGACCTGGGTCTCGCCCTTGGGCGTCGGCCAGGCGCCCGCGTGGGCGACCTGCGGCGCCAGGGCCGCCAGCGCGGCCGCCGCCCCGCTGACGACCCTGATCAGGCGTCGTATCCCGGTGAGCGCCGGTCCAGCTGGCGCAGGGCGCCGGGCCACGCCAGCGAAGAGATGAAGCTGATCGCCTGGCCCTGTTCCTTCGTTTCGGCCTGAGCCGCGTCCGGGGCGAGCAGAACGCCGTCCCGGCCCGCGCTGAGAGCGCCGATCTGCTGACGGCAGGCCCGCTCCAGGAAGAAGATTCCCACCCAGGCCGCAGCCGCCGTCTCACCCACCGCCAGGGTGCCGTGATTGCGCAACAACATCAGAGATTTGTCGCCAAGATCGGCCACCAGACGTTCGCGTTCGTCATGGTTCAGGGCAAGACCCTCATAGCCGTGATAGGCCACCTGATGCTGAAGCAGGCAGGCGTTCTGGCTGAGGGGCAGCAAGCCCTCCTTCTGCGCCGCCACCGCCACGCCGGCGTCGGTGTGGAGGTGGATGACGAATTTTGCGTCCTCGCGCGCCGCATGGACCGCCGAGTGAATGGTGAATCCCGCCGGATTGATGAAGTTCGTGGTCTCCTGAACCACGTTGCCGTCCAGATCGACCTTGACCAGCAGCGAGGCGGTCATCTCGTCGAAGTAGTAGCCATAGGGGTTGATCAGGAAGTGGTGCTCGGGCCCGGGGACACGGGCCGAGACATGGGTGAAGATCATGTCGTCCCACCCGTGCAAGGCGACCAGCCGGTATAGCGCCGCCAGCTCAACCCGCGTTCGCCACTCGGCCTCTGAAACCTTGGATTTCAGCGAAGGCGATGCGCCGTCGGCCATGACCGTCTCCCAAAGCAACCCTCTGACCAGGCACCGTCGCGCCACACGACGCGAGCGTCAAGGTTAGCGGTGCGTTAACCCCGTTTTCACTCCCCGGACGGCAAAGCTGACCCGTGGCGGTCCGCCGCCGAATCCCGAAAGGCGTGCCGTGGCCCCTGCACTGTCCAGCGTCAAACCCGCTCCCGCAGACCTTCTGGCGCTGGCCCGAAGCCGCGACACCGCGGATCAGCAGCGTCTGCTGCGCGGCGTGGCCGCCCTGTGCGAGGCCAACCCGCCCCGCCCCGGTGACCCGTCACACGCCCTGCTGAGTGAGATCTTCCTGACCCTGGCGGCCAGGGCCGAGCGGGACATCCGCCGCACCCTTTCGGAATGCCTTGCGAAGGCGGACTGGGCGCCGCCGGCCCTGATCAACACCCTGGCCCTGGACGAAATCGCAATCGCACGCCCCGTGATCGCCTCCAGCCCGCTTCTGAGGGATCAGGAGCTGCTGAAGATCCTGGTGGAGTGCACCATCGAGCACCAGATCGAGGTTGCTCGCCGACCGCGCATCAGCGGCCGCATCGCCGACGCCATCATCGAAGGCGGCGAGCCCGCCGTGATGACCGCCCTGGCCGCGAACCGGACCGCGGAAGTCAGCGAGGCCGCCGTCCGCCGCCTGGTGGAGGCGTCACAGCGCATCGCGGCTCTCCGCGCCCCCCTGGTGCGGCACCCGGCCATGAATGACCAGCTGGCTCAGGAACTTTACGGCTGGGTCGGCCAGGCCCTGCGGCAAGCCATCCAGGACCGCTTCCGCGTGGACGCGCCGGCGCTCAGCGACGCCATCGACGAGGCGGTGCGCGCCGCATACGCCCGCAAGGGTGAGGCCGCGCCCCCGGATCTGGACGACAATCCCGCCCGCGACGAGATGGAACGACGGCTCGTGGCCAAGATGGACGCCTCGGGCCAGCTCCGGCCCGGCTATCTGATCCGCGCGATCCGGGAGGGGCGATTGAGCCTGTTCGAGCACGCCCTGTCGATCATGGGCGGTTTCGCCGTGGCCCAGGTTCGCGACGCCGTCCGGGCGGACACGCCGGAGCCGCTCAGGCTGGCCTGCGCCGCCGTAGGGATCGACCGGGCCGTCTTCCCGGCGATGCTGGACGAAATCCGCAAACTCAGCGGCGGCTTGCCGGCCGGGGAGTTGCGCAAGCCGAGGCTGCTGGAGCGTTCGGGCGAAAGCGCTGCGCGGGCTTTCCGCGCCAATCGCGCCGCCTGATCGGCAGAGCGCGTTTGACTTCCGGCTCCGCGTCCGCTTGCACTGGGCTGTGAGCATTCTTCCACCCTCCCCGCGCATCGCCTTCGTCGCCAGTGACCGGCCTGAGGCCCTGGCGTCTCGCGACGCCCTGGCCCGGCGCTATCCCTCCGTCACGGAGGAGGACGCCGACGTGATCGTGGCGCTGGGCGGCGACGGTTTCATGCTGGAGATGCTGCACACCCACATCGACCGACGCACTCCCGTGTTCGGCATGAACCGGGGTTCGGTCGGCTTTCTCATGAACGATTATGGCGAAGACGCCCTGATCGAGCGCCTGACCAGAGCCATCGCCACCGTCATTCATCCGCTGGAGATGCGGGCCTGGACCAGCGACGCCCAGGTTCAGGTCGGTCTGGCCATCAACGAGGTCTCGCTGCTGCGCCAGACACGCCAGAGCGCCAAGCTGCGCATTCTGGTCGATGAGCGGGTCCGACTTGAGGAACTCATCTGCGACGGCGTGCTGGTGTCGACCCCGGCCGGTTCGACGGCCTACAATCTTTCCGCCCATGGCCCGATCATTCCGCTGGACGCCAAGGTCCTGGCCCTGACTCCCATCAGCGCCTTCCGGCCCCGACGCTGGCGGGGCGCCCTGCTGCCGCACAGTTCCGAAGTCTGCTTTGACGTGCTCGAGGCGGACAAGCGTCCGGTCAGCGCCGTGGCGGACAATTTCGAGGTTCGACGGGTGCGCAAGGTCGAGGTGCGCGAAAGGCGGGACATCGCCCTGACCATGCTGTTCGACGCCGATCGTTCGTTCGAGGAACGGGTTCTGGCCGAACAATTTACCGCCTGAGTCACCCCTTCTTAAACCTGGAGGTCCAGACTGGCGGTGAACTGCTCTTGGAGTCTCGCCGTGAACAAGTCCGCACAGGTCATCCAGCCCCCCAACACTCTCCGCCAGAAAGTGGGCGGCGGGTTCGGCGGTATTGACGCCGGCGCCATCGCCAAGGCGGAGGAAGCGCTGGCGGCCATGGCGGACCAGTTCGGCGCCTGGCTGCAGGACGAACTCGACAAGATGGACGCGGCCTGGGCCGCCATCCAGGCCGAGGGCTATACGACCGCCACGGCCGAAGGGCTCTATTTCCGCGCTCACGACCTCAAGGGTCTGGGCGGCACCTATCAATATCCGCTGGTGACGCGCCTGGCCGGCTCCATGTGCCGCCTGCTGGACAACGCCGAACAGCGCATGGAGGCGCCGCTGCCTCTGCTGCAAGCCCATATCCAGGCCATCAAGGCGGTCGTGCGCGACAAGATCCAGACCGACGACCATCCGGTCGGCCGCACCCTCGCGGAAGAGCTGGAAGGCCAGGTCGCCGCCTTCAAGGCGTAGACCTCAAGCCGCGTTGGCGGCCAGCATCTCCGGCTCCGGCGCCCGGTCCAGACGCTCCAGCAGATAGGTCAGATCCTCCCGCGGCGTATTGGGCCGCTGGGTGAGGAAGCGTTCGAGCATGCGCTGCTGGAACCGGTCGCCGCTGAGCGCGACGCCTTCCGCCTGCATGCCGCGCCAGGTGTCCACCCCGGCCCGGAACGCCTGGAACAGACGCGGGGGCAGCCCGGCCCGGTCATAGATCGCCTTCAGGCCCAGAGGGCCGGCGTCGTGGATCATCAGCCAGGCCCGGTCATGCGCCACGCCTGCCAATTCCGACAGTCCCTGCTCGAAGAAGGCCATCTGCCCTCGCGCCAGACCGCGCAGCAGCAACGAGGCGTTCAGCGCCTTGCGCGCGTTCAGGGTGGCCACGAAGGTCGGCAAGTCGGTGCTGGCTCCGGCCTGGTCAATCAGGTCAACCGTGGCCCGCTCACGCGTGTACTGGGCCAGTTGAATGGCGGTCTCGGGCGCCAAGGCATGACGGGTGACCAGATGTTCCCGCACAGCCTCGCTGGCCAGGCCGATCAGTTTCTCGGTGATCGCCATGGGCAGCACCGGCCGGTAGGCCATGGCCGCCACGAGCTCGGGTGACTGGCTGAACCTTTCCAGAGCGCGTCCCATGCTCCGTTCCGACAGGTCGGCGTTGTCGTTGGCCGCCAGGGCGCGAACGGCCAGCTCCCCTGCATCAGACGCGATGACATCGGCCACGTCGCGGGACACCTTGGGCCGTGACGCCACCGCCACCTGCCGCGCGGAGGAGCCGCTGCGCACGATCTCGATCAGGTCCTCATCGGTGAAGGCGGGAGAAAAACCGATGATGGGCATGGCCACGGTGTCCACGTCCCGCGCCAGGCGGCGCGCCACATCACGGGGCAACAGGTCTGACGATTTCAGCGTCACCGCCAGGGCCCGACGGACCATTTCGGCCACGTCGCCGGCCAGCACACGCAGAATCTTCTCGGCCGCCTCCCGATCCGCAGAACTGAGGTCGGCGCGGTCGATCGTGCGGCACAGCTTGTGCGCCGCCGTCGCCCGTTCGTCGTCATCCCCGCTCTTGATCAGGCGGTGAAGGTCCAGGTCGGTCAGGCGGGCGCGTGAGGTGGTCATGGGAGCTTCCGGAAATCAGGCCGCGAGAATGTCGCCGTTATCCTTAAGGTCGCGTTTACCCTGACGCTGGGAACGTCATTTCGAGCGTCGCTCAATCAACTCTGCCGCGATTCCTCCGGCGGCGCGAACGCCTTCAGGAATGTGGTCGCCTCCCCTTCGCCCTGGGTTCCCAGCAGCATGTTCAGCAGGCTCTGGTCCTGGGCGAGCCGGTCCATGCGCGCAGCCAGCATGCGGTCCTGGTCGCTCAACGGCGGCGGGGACGGCGCTGAGGGTTGCGGCACGCCCACAGCGGGATGATCGCCCGCCGTGCGCTGCAGATTCGCGTGAACCTCGGCCACCGTCGCCGGGCGGCCGCTGCGGTAGAAGATCGATCGGTTCGCCGCCGCCGCCTGGGGGAACAGCGCCGCCGCCGAAGCGCCGGGCCGCGTGGCCATGGCCTCCATCAGGGTCGCGGCGCCCGCCGGGCCCAGGAAATGCGCCGCATAGAGGTCGCCGCCGCCCGGCTCACGGCCCGTGCGTCCGCGCAGATAGGCCGCGTTGGACGCGGTCAGCTCCGCCGCCATCACAGAAGCGGCGTGCGCGTCGAAACGAAGATCCATGACCACGTTGCGGGCCGAGCCCTGCACCCGCCAGCGCCCGTCCGAACCGCGATGGATCAGATCGGCGTACTGGCCGTATCCATGCCGATGCCCGTTCTGCTTCAGGGTCGCCAGCCAGGTCTGTTCGATGAACTGGAACAGGCCCGCCGCCGTGGATGTGCGTGCTTGGGCCTGGGGGTTCAGCGCGCTTTCACGCCGGGCCGTACGCATCAGGAAGTCGAAATCCACGCCGGTCGCGCTGGAGGCGCGCCGAATGGCCGCCTCCACGCCGCCGGATGAGGGAATCGCTGCGATGCTCATAAGGTTGACGGTCGTTTACGTTGGTTAACGAAACCCTAAACTTCGTTAACGAACACCTACCATCCACAGATGGCTCTCGCAGCCATCACGGTCTGCTGATCAAGCGCCGCCGTAAAGTCGCCACAACCCAGGCGCGACACTTCGTTCGTCGGACGTCGGTCTCGGCGGTCCGGCCTTTGTGAACAAGGGAGTGGACGTCATGATGATGAAGCTCGCAGGCGGAGCCGGTTCGGTTCATCCGCTGGATTTCAACAACCGCAAGCGGCCGGTTCCCCGCTGGGTCTGGCTGGCGGTGGGCGCCTCGCTTCTGGTGCACGGCGCCGCCGGCGTGTGGCTGTACCAGCAAAGATTCGAGCTGCGGGCGCCCGAAGCTACGCCAGAGCCCCCGACCACGATCATCGAGATCATGCAGCGCCCGCGGCCGCCCGAACCTGAGGTCGCCCAGACCCAGCCGCCCCCGACGGCCATCCACCGCCCGGCGCCGAACCCTGTTCAGCGAGGGAAATCCTGGCGATCCCACCCCTCGACACGCCCTCGGTCGGCGATTTTGATCCTATCGTCGTCGCGCCGACGCCTGGTGCGGTTGTCGAACCTCAAGCGCAGCCCGCCGCGCCCTCGGTTGGACCGCCCGTGATCACCAACCCCCGCTGGATCGCCAGACCAACGTCCGATCAGATGGCGCGGGCCTATCCGGACCGCGCCATGCGTGACGGAACCGAGGGCTCAGCCACCCTGCAGTGCTCGGTCACGGCGCGGGGCAGTCTGACCGGCTGTTCGGTGATGTCTGAAACGCCGGGCGGACACGGCTTCGGACGGGCGGCCATGCAGCTGTCGCGACACTTCCGCCTCAGCCCCCGCACCGTGAACGGCCAGGCGGTGGAAGGCGCCGTGGTCACCATCCCCCTGACCTTCCAGCTCAACTAGAACCGCACGGGATCGAAGGCGGCCGCAAAGGCCGTCTTCGGCTCGCCCTGGACGGCCGCCGTCACCGTCTGGGCCACCGCCGGCGCCAGCAACCAGCCGTTGCGGCGCGGCGCCAGGGCGGCGAACAACCCCTCCCCCAGCGCCCCCGCCATGGGCAGGCCGTCGGGCGAGGCGCCGCGGACGCCCACGCGGGTCCGCCGCGTGCCGATGGACGTCAGGTCAAAGAAACGCGCGGCGGCCTGCAGCATCTGTCGGGCCTGGACCGCGTCGGGCGTCAGGTCGCGGCGATCGAAATCCATGCTGGCCCCCACCATCACGCCGCCGCCCATGGGCGCGACATAGGCCCCCGGGCCCCGCCTCATGCATTCGACGGTGAGTCCGAAGAGTTGCTCCAGCTGGCCCCGGATAGGACGAATCAGGCCGAGCAGACGGGCGGCTTCGGGGGGCAGCCCGGCCGGGGCCGCATGGGCGCCCATCGCCAGAATGACGGCGCCGGCCGACAGCACATGCCCGGTCTCCAGCACCACACGCCAGAATCCATGCTCCGTCTCGAGACGCGCCGCCCGACCCTGAACCAGGGTGACGCCCGGCGCAGCCCTGAGCGCCGTCAGGGCGGGTTCCGCCTCGATGCGCCAGTCTTCCGGCGTCCTGACGACGCCGTTCTCCGCCCTGGCCGCAAACCCCGTTCCCAACAGCCGTTCGGCCACCGCCGCGGCGTCGGGTCCGCGCCACTCCGAGCCCTCGGCTGAGATCATGAGGCTCTGGCGCTCCGCGAAATCCGGCCACAGGTCACGGGCGGCGCGCAACATCTCGGCCCGCTCGCGCGTCGTGTTCTCCAGGGCGCTTTCCATGGCGGGCGCGATCATGCCCGCCGCGACCGACGAGGCGTTGTCGCCGCCGGGATCGACCACGGTCACACGCCGTCCGCGCCGGGTCAGTTCAACTGCGGTGGTCAGGCCCAGAACGCCCGCGCCGATGATGAGAATTTCGCTGGATGATGACACGCGCCGTCATCGACCGACGCGCGTCCTTTTTCAAGCTATTCGGCCGCCATCCGCGCCGCCCGCGCGCGATCCAGCCGTTTGATCAGGGCCTCGTGCTGTCGCCACAGCGCCTTCGGCAGACGGTCGCCGAACTTTTCGAAGAAGGCCGGTATCAGGGCCGCCTCCTCGCTCCAGACCTCGGGGTCTACGTCCAGCAGGGTCTCCAGTTGCGCTTCCGTCAGATCGACGCCGGTGAGATCCAGCGACTCCGCTGTGGGCACATGGCCCACAGGCGTGTCGACCGCCTCGGCCTCGCCTTCCAGCCGCTGGGTGATCCACTTCAGCACCCGCACATTGTCGCCGAAGCCCGGCCAGATGAAGCGGCCGTCCTGATCCTTGCGGAACCAGTTGACGAAGAAGATGCGCGGCAGCTTCGCCGCATCGGCCTTCTCGCCCAGCGCCAGCCAGTGGGCGAAATAGTCGCCCATGTTGTAACCGCAGAACGGCAGCATGGCGAAGGGATCGCGGCGCAGCTCGCCGACCCGGTTCTCCGCCGCCGCCGTCCCTTCGGACGCCACGGTGGAGCCCATGAACACGCCGTGCTCCCAGTCGAAGGCCTCGGTCACCAGCGGCACCGCGTTGGCCCGACGGCCGCCGAACAGGATGGCCGAGATCGGCACGCCCGCCGGGTCTTCCCACTCGGGCGCAATGGTCGGGCATTGTTCAGCCGGGGCGGCGAAACGCGAGTTCGGGTGCGCGGCCGGTTCGCCGGACGACGGATCGTAGGGCCGCCCCTTCCAGTCGGTCAGGCCCTCGGGCGCATCCTTGGTCAGACCTTCCCACCACACATCGTTGTCGGCCGTCAGGGCCACATTGGTGAAGACGGTGTTCTTCGTCAGGGTCGCAAGCGCGTTCTGGTTGGTGTTGCGGCTGGTGCCCGGCGCCACGCCGAAGAAGCCGGCCTCCGGGTTCACCGCATACAGCCGCCCGTCGTCGCCGAAGCGCATCCAGGCGATGTCGTCGCCCACCGTCTCGGCCTTCCAGCCGTCCAGGGTCGGCTGCAGCATGGCCAGATTGGTCTTGCCGCATGCGCTGGGGAAGGCGGCGGCCACATAGTGCACGCGCCCCTTGGGGTCGGTCAGCTTCAGGATCAGCATGTGCTCGGCCAGCCAGCCCTCGTCGCGGGCCATCACCGAGGCGATGCGCAGGGCGTAGCACTTCTTGCCCAGCAGGGCGTTGCCGCCATAGCCCGAGCCGTAGGACCAGATCTCCCGCGTTTCGGGGAAATGCACGATCCACTTCTCGTCGTTGCAGGGCCAGGGCGCATCTTCCTCTCCAGGCGCCAGCGGCGCGCCCAGCGTATGGACGGCGGGCACAAAGGTCCCGTCTTCGCCCAACTGGTCCAGCGCCGCCTGGCCCATGCGTGTCATGATCCGCATGGACAGGGCCACATAGCCGCTGTCGGTGATCTCCACGCCCAGGGCGCTGATCTTCGACCCAAGCGGCCCCATGCAGAACGGGACCACATACATGGTGCGGCCCGCCATGCAGCCATCGAACAGGCCGTTCAGGCGCTCGCGCATACCGACCGGGTCGGACCAGTTGTTGGTCGGTCCGGCGTCGGCCTCGTCCTGCGAGCAGATGAAGGTCCGGCTCTCGACCCGCGCCACATCCTTGGGGTCCGAGGCGGCGTAGTAGCAGCCGGGCCTTGTTTCGGAATTCAGAGGACGCAGGGTGCCGCGCGCGACCAGATCGGCGGCGATGGCGTCGGCCTCGGCCTGGGACCCGTCGCACCAGTGCACCCGGTCCGGTCTGGTCAGGGCGGCGATCTCGGCCACCCATTGAACCAGGCCTAGGTGTGTCGTCGGGACGGCCTCAAGCCCCGGAATCATCTCGATGTCCAACGCACGTCTCCCTGAGCTTCCGGGCCCGGCGATCTGTCGCCGCCGTGGCCTCACGACGATCACGCCGTGTTACGCGATGGCAGAAACACCCCTTCTGACGCGGCGTCAACCGGCGCACATTTCGACCCGTCGGGCGCCGGGAGCTGACAACGAAGGGCATGATCTTGCCTTAAGCGGCCACGCCAGCGACAGTCGCAGAGTTCAAGGAAGGCACGACATCATGCGCATCACGCCGGCCATCATCGCTACAGCCGCCATGCTCGTCGCCTGGGCCTCGAATGCACAGCCGGCTGAAGATCCGACTGGCCCATGGGCCATGATGCTGAGCGTGCCTTATGATCCGGGGGGCCAGCCCGTCATTGGCTGGATCAGCGAGAACGACGCCCCTGGGCCGCCCGAGAGCGAAGAACATTACATCAACGAGCATTGGGAGATGATGCTGCACCAGCCCGCTTCCATGGACTCCGACCCTGAACGCTGGACCCTGAGACGGATGCGTTACGTCTGCGGAGACAGCACCGTCGCGGTGCTGGAAACCCGGACCTTTCAGGGTGAAACGCTGGTGGAGACGACCGGGCCAGAATCCTCCTCGGGCATCATCCCGCACACTCTGGCCGCCTTCACCATAAATGCTGTCTGTCGGAACGGCATTGCGGACGCAGCGCCCCGTGCGGCCGATCGGGCGGCCGCCACGGCTGAACAGGTCGCCTTCCTTGAGCGGTGGAACGGGTCGCGGTGACAATAGCCCCGCCGACCTCCCCGGCCGCTGATCGAAACACCGGGCCCATCCTTCAGGTTCTCAAGGCGCATCTGCCCGGACGCGGACGGGTGCTCGAGATCGCCTCCGGCGTGGGCCAGCACGCCGCCGCCATCGCGCGCGCTCTGCCCGATCTGGACTGGACGCCCAGCGATCCGTCCGCCGAGGGGCGCGACGGGATCGAGACGTGGCGCAAGGCATCGGGACTGGACAATCTCCGGGCGGCGGAACCCGTGAACGCCGCCGATCCGGCCACGTGGCCGAGCGGTCCGTTCCACGCCGTCGTCTGCATCAATATGGTCCATATCAGCCCGTGGGGCGCAACCGAGGGCCTGATGGGCGGGGCGGCCGAGGTGTTGGTCCCTGGCGGCCTGCTTTATCTGTACGGCCCTTACCGCGAGGCCGACATTCCGCTGGCCCCGTCAAACGCGGACTTCGACCAGAATCTGAAAGCCCGCAACCCCGAATGGGGATTGCGGGCTCTCGAAGACGTTTCGCAGCTGGCGCGGGATCACGGCCTGCGTCTGACCCTGCGGGTCGAGATGCCGGCCAACAATCTCAGCCTGCTGTTCCGCAAGGTCTAGCCTAAAGACTTAACCCAGCGTCTGGGCCACCAGGCTCAGTTGCTCGCGGGTCATCAGCGGGGTCGCGCCCTCGCTGTCGATGACCGCGCCCGGCGCATCGGCCAGGGTGGCCGGGTCGATGTCCATGGCGCGGGCCGCCTGGGCGACGCCTTCACCGAAAGCCAGAACCGTCATGCCGTTGGCGCGCGCCGTGGTGATCATGTTGGCCACCTTTTCCTCGGCGGCGGAATCCGGGGCGCCGCCCGGGATGATCAGGCCGGCCATGGAGCCGTCCTCGATGTCGCTCATCTTGGCGGTCGGCAGCACCGTCACGCCGCCGACGGACATGCTCGCGTCGCCGGTGGAGATGGGGGCCATGGAGATGCCTTCGTACTGCATCAGCTGTTCGACGTCGCCCAGCGGGCCGAAGTCCATCGAGCGGCGCATGGCCAGGCCCACACGGGCGCGAATGGGTGCACGGCGAAATCCGCCGCGGGGTTTTCCAGATTTACCGGCGTTGCGTTGAGCGTTCATGCTTCTCCTGAAAGGTTGATCTCAAGTCGACGGACAGCACGACGCCGTCCATTTCCTCACGCTTTCGCGTCAAAGACACGAAAATGACGGGTTGAGCCGCCGCCGCGTCAAGCGCGGGGCGGGCCAAGGCGATCCGTCATGTGGATAGCTTCTGATATAGGTCTTTGGCCCTTAGGGTCAACCGCACAGCCTTGCCGTGAAGACTGCGCGCCGCCAAAAGGGGCCTTCCCGCTTCACGGACCGACCATGGCCTTCACCCGCACCTACGACGGCGACGAACCCGTCCGCATCAACAAGTGGCTGGGCCAGACCGGCGTCTGCTCGCGCCGCGAGGCCGAGGGCCTGATCGGCCAGGGTCTGGTGCGCATCGACGGCGAGGTGGTCACCGACCCCGGCCGCAAGATCGAACCGGGCCAGACCCTGATCCTCAGCGACGCCGCCGAGGCCGAACTGGCCTCCGGCGTCACCATCGTCCTGCACAAGCCCGTCGGCTACGTCTCGGGCCAGCCTGAGCCGGGCAAGATCCCGGCTGTACGCCTGCTGACCGGCGCCAACCGCATGGGCGCGGGTCAAGTCCCGGCCAAGGATGCGTCCCTGCCCCCCATCGGGCGGCTGGACGAGGATTCGCGAGGCCTGCTGCTGCTGTCCACCGACGGCGTCGTGGCCAAGGCGGTCATCGGGCCGCAGTCCGAGCTGGACAAGGAGTATCTGGTCACCGTCCGGGGCCCGATCACCGAGCGCAAGCTGAGCCTGCTGCGTCACGGCCTGGAGCTGGACGATCGTCAGCTGAAGCCCGCCCGCGTCACGGTGGTGCAGGGCCAGACGATGCGCTTCATCCTGACCGAGGGCCGAAACCGCCAGATTCGGCGCATGTGCGATCTGGTGGAGTTGCGCGTCACCGACCTGCACCGCGTCCGCATCGGCCCGCTGGCCCTGGGCGACCTGCCAGAGGGGAAATGGCGCATGCTGACGGCGGATGAGCGCTCGGCGCTGATCAGCGGCTCAGGCGCGGCTCAGTAGGTCGGCGGAACCGAGGTGGACGGCGCCGTTCGCGGCTCAACCGGCGGCAGATCCCGCCCGCCCGCGAACCGCACCAGGGCGTCGATGCGCTTCTCGATCGGCGGATGGGTGGCGAACAGGCCTGCGAAGCCGGCGCCCTTCTCCTGATTATCCAGGAACATGCCGCGCAGTTCGTCGGGCGCCTCGAGCTTGGACTGGCCTGACACCTTGCGCAGGGCGGAGATCATGGCGTCCGGGTTCTTGGTCAGTTCGGCGGCGCCCGCGTCAGCCACATATTCGCGGGTGCGCGACAGCATCATGCGGATCACCGCCGCCAGCACGAAGCCGATCACGGCGATGGCCAGGCCGATCAGGATCAAGGGCCCCGCGTTCTTGTTGTTTCCGCCGCGCCCGCCCCGCGAATAGAACAGGCCCCGGAACACCAGCTCGGCCATGACGCTGATGATGCCCGCGAAGATCGAGGCGATCACCATGGTGCGCACGTCCTTGTTGATGACGTGGGTCAGTTCGTGGGCCAGCACGGCTTCCATCTCGTCCCGGTCCAGGGCGCCCATGAGGCCGCGCGTGACGGTGACGGAATAGCGGCCCTCATGCAGGCCCGAAGCGTAGGCGTTCAGTTCAGGCCGCTCGATGATGCGCAGGGTCGGCGTACGCATGCCGCGCGAGATGGAGAGATTTTCCAGCAGGTTGTAGAGCTCCGGCTCGTCGCGCCGCTCGACCTTCTTCGCCCCGGTCATGGCGTCGATCATGGCCTGGCTGCCGAAATAGGAGATGGCGAACCAGATCGCGGCGATCCCCAGGGCCGTGGGCACGGTCCAGCCCAGCATGCTGGCGGCCAGGGCCATGTCGTCACCCAGCTCGCCGCCGGAGCTCGGGATGACTCCGAACCCCATCAGTACCAACTGGAGCCCGTACAGGATCACCACCAGCAGCACGGGGAACCCCGCCAGCAGCAGGATCGACCGGGTGTTGTTGGCCCAGATGTGGGTCTTGAGCCCGACGGCCTGACCGTAAAACGCCATGAGGGCTTAGAACTTCACCTGGGGCGGCGCGGCGTTCATGGCCGCGCGGTCCGACTCGCCCAGATCGAAGAAGGGCTTGTCCGAGGCGAAGCCAACCACAGCGGCGAAGAGAATGGTCGGGAACTGACGACGCACCGCGTTGAACTCGGCCACCGCATTGTTGAAGAAGCGGCGGGCGGCGGCCAGCTTGTTCTCGATGTCCGACAGCTCGTTCTGGAGCTGCAGGAAGTTGGTGCTGGCCTTCAGGTCCGGATAGGCCTCGGCCACCGCGAACAGACGCCCGAGGGCGGCGGTCAGCATGTTCTCGGCCTGGACCTTCTCATTGACGCTGCCGGCCGACTGGGCGGCGGCGCGGGCCTGGGTCACGGCCTCAAGCGTGCCGCGTTCGTGGCTCGCATATCCCTTCACCGCCTCGACCAGATTGGGGATCAGATCCTGACGCTGACGCAGTTGCACGTCGATGTCCGCGAAAGACTGATCGGCGGCCTGATCCAGCGCCACCAGCTTGTTGTAGGCGCCGACGACGAGAAACAGCAGTACGACGACAACGACGCCGATGATAATCCAGGTGACCATGAAGCCCTCCTTATCCTAGGCCGCTCTTATCGCGCGAATGACGGCGCGGACCCAAGTGAAATCGGGGTCAGAAACGGGATTGTCAGATTCAGACCAGTGGGGCGGACCCCGCTCAGTCGCCCATCCACCAACGGAACGACTGTCCCTCGAAGGTGCGATCGCCGACGGTCATTGTTCCGGTCAGGACCGGACCCTCGCTGGAGCCCAGGTTGCGGCGCGCCAGACCCAGGGCGTCCCCATCCAGTTCGGCGTCCAGGGTGACGATCCCCACGTCCGGCGACCGGCCCCGGAAGCGCACCCGCGTGTCGGTGATCTCGTAGGCCTCAGGCAGCACGCGCGCCGAGACCGTGTGATACTCTTGGCCCAACTCGTTCATCCCGGTCGGGCTGGCCGTGTCGTCGAATTCGATCATGATCGGGCCATAGACATCGCCCTGCTCGCCGCCCTCCCAGGCCTCCATGTCGCTTTGCGGCAGGATGATGATGTTGGTCAGCCGCCAAGTCCCGATCTCGACAGGCGTCGCAGGCATGTAATAGCCCGACACATCCTGGCTGACCTCGTGGCTGAAACCGCTCAGGCGGCCCGCCTGATCCGTCGCCTCGGCCTCCACCGGCTCGGCGTCCACCGGCGGTTCGGCCGCCTGCCGCTCACAGGCCGCGACGGCCAGCGCCGCGGCGCCCACGATGATCCATCTGCGCATCACATCCCCCTCGATCATGACCGCGCGAGGGAAGCATCCCCCGCCGCCGCCGTCTAGCGCGCCAGGCCCTCATCCAGGGCGCGGAAGCCCTGAACGATCAGTTCTGTCGCCGCGATGAAGCGCGCCGGCACGACCCGCTCATAGTCGTCGGTCGGTTCGTGATAGTCGGGGTGATAGTCCACGCCGAAATAGACGAACGGGATGCGCTCCCGGTGGAATACGGCGTGGTCCGAGCTGTTGACCCAGTTGTCCGCGCCGGTATCGCTGGGCGTATCCTTGCCCATGACAAGCCGCACGCTGCCGACCGGCTGGATCGGATCCAGCATCGGACGCAGCTGCGGATACTGCCAGGTCCCCGTGGCCCACAGATAGCCGTCGTCCACACGCGCGGTCATGTCCAGATTGACGTTCAGGGCGATGGACTCCAGCGGCACGGGCGGGCGCTGGATGAACTGGTCGGCCCCGATCAGGCCACGCTCCTCCCCGTCCAGCGCCACGAACAGCACCGAATGGCGGGGCGGCGCCGCCTTCAGCCGTGCGGCCAGCTCCAGCATGGACGCCACGCCCGAGGCGTTGTCGTCGGCCCCGTTGTACAGCCGACCTTGATAGGTCCCCATGTGGTCGTAGTGGGCCGTCACCACGACGTAGCGGTCCGGCCGCGCGGTCCCGCGAATCAGGCCCACAACATTGACCCCATCGTAGCTGGCCGCACCGATGCGGCTGCGGTTCGGCGCGCTCCAGGCCTGCAGCCGTCCGGTCAGCGGCGCCTCGACGCCCAGCGCCTCCAGCCGTGACACGATATAGTCACGCGCCCGCTGCCCGCCCGGCGAGCCCGTGTCGCGGCCCTCCATGTCGTCGTGGGACAGGATGCGCAGGTCCTCCAGCAGTTGCCGTGACTCCGCCGGGATGGCGGTTTCGACGACCGGGGCGGATGTGACCGGCGCCGGCCCCGTTTCGCAGGCGGCCAGAATCAGGGCGGCGACAGCGGCCGAAAGGACGGGAAGGCGCATAGGGAACTCCGTGAGGTTTCAATCCGCTCTAGCGCTTCCTGGACGCGTCGTCAGCTAAACGAACTGTCATTGCGCCTCGGCCGATGACGCCGCCTGGCAAGGGTCCTAGATTGCGGCACAATCAGCGGACGAATCCCCGATGCCTGACACCCCCGTCGAGAACCTGACCGAAGCCGAAGCGGCGGACGAGCTGCAGCGTCTGGCCGAGGCCCTTGCGCACCACGACCTGCTCTATCACGGCCAGGATGCGCCCGAGATCAGCGACGCGGACTATGACGCGCTTAAGGTTCGCAACGCCGCCATTGAGGCGCGTTTCCCCCATCTGGTCAGTCCTGATTCGCCGTCCCTGCGCGTGGGCGCCGCGGCCTCGACCCAGTTCGCGCCGGTGCGCCACGGCGTGCCCATGCTGTCCCTGGACAACGCCTTCGATGAGGGCGAGGTGCGCGACTTCGCCGCCCGTGTGGCCCGGTTCCTGAAGCTGCCCGCCGATGAAGCCGTCGCCTTCACCGCCGAGCCCAAGATCGACGGTCTCTCCGCCAGTCTGCTTTATGTGGACGGCGAGCTGACCACCGGCGCCACCCGCGGCGACGGCAGGACCGGCGAGGACGTCACCGCCAATCTGCGCACCATCGCGGAGATTCCGCACCGTCTGTCCGGCGCCGGCTGGCCCGACCGCATCGAGATTCGGGGCGAGGTCTATGCCCCCACCGAGGCCTTCGACGCCTTCAACGCCGCCGCCGAGGCCGACGGAAAGCGCACCTACGCCAACCCGCGCAATTTCGCCGCAGGCTCGCTGCGCCAGAAAGACCCGGCCATCACCGCCCAGCGCCCGCTGCACTTCTTCGCCTATGCATGGGGCGAGTTTTCCGACGATTTCGCCGAGACCCAGTGGGACGCCCTGCAACGGCTCAAGGCCTGGGGATTCCGCGTCAACGACCGCTCGACGCGCGTCGAGGGCGCCGAGGCGCTGATGGCGTTGTATCGGGGGCTGGAGACCGACCGCGCCACGCTGGGCTATGACATCGACGGCGTGGTCTACAAGGTCGACCGGCTGGACTGGCAGAAGCGCCTCGGCTTCGTGGCCCGAAGCCCGCGCTGGGCCGTGGCCCACAAGTTTCCGGCGCAGCAGGCCACCACAGTGCTGGAGGCCATCGACATCCAGGTGGGCCGCACCGGCTCCCTCACCCCCGTCGCCCGCCTCCACCCGGTCACGGTCGGCGGCGTGGTGGTGCGCAACGCCACCCTGCACAATGAAGACGAGATCGCCCGGCTGGACGTCCGCATCGGTGACACGGTGATCCTTCAGCGCGCCGGCGACGTGATCCCGCAGATCCTCGGCGTGGTCTTAGAAAAACGCCCCAAGGCGTCGAAAAACTTCGATTTTCCAGACCACTGCCCCGTCTGCGGCTCTGAGGCCGTGCGGGAGGGCGACGAGGTCAAGCGGCGCTGCACCGGTGGTCTGGTGTGCGAGGCCCAGATTATCGAACGCCTCAAGCATTTTGTCAGCCGTCGCGCCTTCGACATTGAAGGTCTTGGTGAAAAACAGCTTACTGCCTTCCACGGCCGCGGCTGGATCAACGAACCCGCCGACATCTTCCGCCTCGCCCGCGACGCCGAAAAGCTGGACGCCCTGCGCGAGGAAGACGGCTACGGTGAAACCAGCGTGGCCAATCTGGTCTCCGGCATCGACGCCCGCCGCATCATCGCCCTGGACCGTTTCCTCTTCGGCCTCGGCATTCGCGATATCGGGGAACAGACCTCGCTGGTTTTGGCCCGCGCCTGGGAGACCTGGGACGCGCTCAAGGCCGCCTGCCTGGCCGCCGCCAAGGGCGTACCCAGCGAGGCCTGGACCCGCCTGTCCGAAACCCACGCCATCTCGCCCCGGGTTCTGACCCTGATGGCCGAGGCGCGGCCCCCCGCCGACGATCCCTGGCCCGACGCGCCGCTGGACCAGAAGATCGCCCTCGCCTTCCCCGGCATGGCGGCGCCCGCCCGCCGCGGCCTGGCCGAACTGGCCAGTGAGTGGCCCGCCGTCGTCGAATGGGCCCGCGTCGCTCGCGAGCAGGGCCCCTCCGATATCCTCAACCAGATCGCGGGCGTCTCCGGTGTCGGCCCCGTCGCCGCACGCGAACTGGCCCGCTTCTTCCACGAGCCGCACAACCTCGCCGTGGTCGCGGCGCTGGAAGCCGAGCTGACCGAGATCGAACCGGTCGAACGCCCGACCCAGGACTCCCCCGTCTCGGGCAAGACGGTGGTCTTCACCGGATCGCTGGAACGCTTCACCCGCGACGAGGCCAAGGCCCGGGCCGAAAGCCTCGGCGCCAAGGTCTCAGGCTCCGTGTCGAAGAAGACCGACTATGTGGTCGCAGGCCCCGGCGCGGGCTCAAAGCTCAAGGACGCCGAGAAGCACGGCGTGACGGTTCTGACCGAGGATGCGTGGTTGACCCTGATCAGTTGAGGCTCTTCACAGGGACCGGGCGAACGCTTCCAGCTCTTCCGGCCCGTTCAGGGCGACGCTCTCGGCGTCCGGCGCGATGCGCTTGGCCATGCCGGTCAGGACCTTGCCCGACCCGACCTCGGCGAACCGCAGCACGCCGCCTTCGCCGGCCATCCACTCCATGGATTCGCGCCAGCGCACGCGGCCGGTGACCTGCTCCACCAGAAGACGGCGGATGACTTCCGGGTCGGTTTCGGGGCTGGCGGTGACGTTGGCGACCACCGGCACGGAGGGGTCGATGATCCTGGCATCGGCCAGGGCGTCGGCCATGGCCTCGGCGGCCGGCTGCATCAGGGGGCAGTGGAACGGCGCCGAGACGTTCAGCGGAATGGCGCGCGCGCCCAGCTCCTTGGCCTTCTCGATGGCCCGGTCCACGGCGGCTTTTTCGCCGGAAATCACCACATTGCCGTTGTTGTTGTCGTTGGCCACCACGCATACACCCAGCGCCGAACCGGCCTTGGCCGCTTCTTCCGCCAGGGCCAGATCCGACTTCGGCCCGATCAGCGAGGCCATGGCGCCCTTGCCCACCGGCACGGCCTTCTGCATCGACTGGCCGCGCAGCTTCAGCAGACGCGCGGTGTCGGCCACCGACAGGGCGCCCGCCGCCGCCAGGGCCGAATACTCGCCCAGCGAATGCCCGGCCACGAAGGCCGCGCGCGACACGTCCACCCCGAATTCCACCTTCAGCGCCCGGATCACCGCCAGCGACACGGCCATGAGGGCCGGCTGGGCGTTCTCGGTCAGGGTCAACTGGTCCTCGGGGCCCTCGCGCATGATCATGCTGAGCTTCTGGCCCAGGGCGTCGTCAACTTCCTGGAACACCTCGCGGGCGGCAGGAAAGGCGTCGGCCAGCTGCGCGCCCATGCCCACGCTCTGGCTGCCCTGACCGGGGAAAAGAAGGGCCAGAAGGGGTCCTGCGGTCATGACATGTCTCCGTGTGATTCCGGGCGCGAGGGGTAGGCCATGGGCCGGATGGTGGCAAGCGCGGCTCAGCCCCCGAGCTCGCCCATCACGGTGGGGATCAGCTCCGCCACTGTGGGGTGAATGTGCATGACGCGGCGCATGTCCGCCGCCGTACCGCCCATGTGCATCAGGTCCAGCACGGCGTGCACCGCCTCGTCACCCCCCACGCCCAGAATGGCCGCGCCCAGCACCGCGTCGGTGTCAGCATCCACAACCATCTTCATGAAGCCCGCCGTCTCGCCTTTCTCCCGCGCACGTCCGACGCGGCTCATGGGCCGTTTGCGACCCGGACTCGATGCCCCTTCTCCCGCGCCTGGGCCTCGCCCATGCCCACCCGGCCCAGCGGCGGATCGATGAACAGGGCGTAAGTGTCGATACGGTCGGTCACCTTGCGGTCCACGCCGTCCAGCAGGTTCGCCGCCACGATCTCGAAGTCGTTGTAGGCCGTGTGGGTGAAGGCCCCGCGCCCGTTGCAGTCCCCCATGGCCCAGACACCGTCGACGCTGGTGCGCAGCTGATCATCCACGCGGATGTAGCCCCGCGCGTCCATCTCGATCCCGGCGACCTCCAGCCCCAGGTCGTCGGTGTTGGGCCGTCGCCCGACGGCCAACAGGACGTGGGAGCCGACCACTTCGGGCGCGCCCTCCTCACAACTGATCCCGACGGCGACGCCGTCGGCGTGCGGCGCGAAGCGAATGCATTCGGCGCCCACCCGCACGGCGATCCCCTCGTCCTCCAGAATCTCGCGCACGGCGGCGCTGACGTCCTCGTCCTCGCGGGCGATCAGGCGGGGCCCCTTCTCGACCACGATCACCCGGGCCCCGAAGCGGCGATACATCTGGGCGAACTCGAGCCCGATATAGCTGCCGCCCACCACCACCAGATGCTCGGGCACGCTGTCCAGCCCCAGGATGCCGGTGTTGGTCAGAACCGGCACGTCCTTCACCCCCGGCATGTCGGGGATCAGGGCGCGGCCGCCCACATTGATGAAGATGCGCGGCGCGGCCAGGCGGCGACCGTCCACCTCGACTTCATGGGGGCCGACAAACCGGGCGTGCCCGCGAATGACGGTGCAGCCCACCATGCCGTCCAGCCACGACTCCACGCCCGAACGCGACTCACCGCTGACCGCATCCTTGCGCGCCTTGACCGCGCCCATGTCGACGCCGATCGGGCCGGTCGTCACGCCGAAGTCGGCTGCACGGCGGACCACATGGGCGGTGCGGGCGCTGGCCACCAGAGTCTTGGTGGGAATGCAGCCGGTGTTGACGCAGGTGCCGCCGATCAGGTGGCGCTCGATGACCGCGACCGACAGGCCGGCCCCGGTCAGACGCCCCGCCAGCGGCGGCCCCGCCTGCCCCGCCCCGATGATGATGGCGTCGAACGTCTCGCTCATGGCAGGGCCGCCACGATGAGGACCGCCCCCGTCACGGCCACGGCGTCCTCGATCAGGGCGGCGGGCCGGTCCCTCCCGAAGGCGGCGGCCAAGCGCGCCCGCGCCTCGGCGCCGCAATAGGTGCCGATCAGGGCGCCCATCAGGCCCAGCCCCGCACCGGTCAGCATATTGTCCATGGCCGCCCCGATGGCGGCGCCCGCGACCCCGCCGATCAGCAGGCGCGCCCCGAACTGGATCGGAATCTTGCGGTTGGAGGTCTTCGGCAGCTGGTCGACCACCAGTTCGCCCAGCGCCATAACAGTGAGGATCCACGGCGTCACCGTCGCTCCCAGAAACGCCAGCGGCGTCCCGGCCAGCGGCAAGGCGCCCGTCCAGGCGGCCCAACTGACCGCCGCCGCCGCGGTCATGGTGCGAAGCCCGGCAACGACCCCGATCAGGAAGGCGAGAAGGTAGAGGATCATGTCGGCGCTCCGGATTGCGGCCGACGTTCAGTCGTGCCGCTCGGCTTCAGGGAAGAGGACGCACACTTCCTCCACCATACGCCCGAACGGGGGATTGCGACATCAGCCCCTCAGTCGTTCCAGAGCCGCCGGATAGCGCCGTGAGAGCGGTGCGCGGATCGCCCCCAGCTCGACGGTCCAGTCGCCGGAGCCGTCCGGCTCCAACGCCGTCAGATGCGCCGGATTGATCAGCCATGAGCGGTGCGTGCGGATCAGTCCCAGCGGCGCGAGCTCGGCCTCCAGCTTGGCCAGGGTCGTGCGCATCAGCGGACGACGGCCGTCGGTCAGGATGAACTCGGCATAGTTGCCTGCAGCCGTCACCGCAACGACCTCATGAGCCTTGGCCCGGATGATGCGCGCGCCGTCGCGGATGTCGAACACCAGCGATGACTGATCAGGCGCCTGGGGCTGCTGCAGCCGCAGGGATATCCAGAAGGTGGCGGCGAAACCCAGATAGGTCAGGACGTCCTTGCGCAGTTCATACGGAAACCCCTCGGCGATCGGGCCGAAATCGTAGGTCCATCCGTGCAGCGCATAGATCGCCTCGCGCATCATCACGAAGCCCGTCACATGCAAGGCGGAATAGATCACCGCCCCCGCCCCGTGGATCAGGATCAGACGAGGCCACGGCGTCCCGCCGGGCCACGCGCGACGCACGGCCAGCCAGGGCAGCCACATCAGCGACAGGGCCATGGCGATGCTGGTCAGCTCCCAGCTCCACGGCTCCCAGGTCGCGAAATCGGGCCGGTCGGCGTTGACGGTCAGGGCGTTGACCACGGCAACGGCCAGGCCGACCGCTGCAATGACGGCGGCCGCGCCCCAGAAGGCTGTCCGGGCCTCGCCGCCTGTCACGCCAGACCCGCCGTTCGTCACCGCGCCCGTCCGTCCGTCACCGCCGCCCAGCCGCGCGTCACCGGCCGCTTGAGGCGGCGCGCCGGCCCGCGCCACACCGGCGGCGCGATCACCACGAACGGACCTCAACATGACCGCCGACCTCGCATCGACACCCTCTCGCCGGCACGACCTGGACTGGATCCGGGTCGGCGCCTTCCTGCTGTTGATTCTGTATCACGTCGGGATGTTCTACGTGCCCTGGGGCTGGCACGTGAAGAGCAGTCACCAAGTGGACGGGCTGATCCCCGCCATGCTGCTGACCAATCCCTGGCGGCTGACCCTGCTGTTTCTGGTGTCCGGCGCGGCGACGCGGTTCCTGTTCGATGGGCTGGAGCGGAAGGGCGCCGCGCCGGGGCGGCTGGCGGGCTCGCGCGTCCTGCGCCTTCTGCCACCGTTGGTCTTCGCCATGTTCGTGGTGGTGCCGCCCCAGAGCTATTACGAGATCGTGGAAGCCGTGCGCGGCTATCTTCCCGGCGCCGACCCCTATCACAATGCCTATACCGCCGACTTCTGGATCCGGTATGCGACCGCCTCGGGGAACTGGTGCGACGGCGACGGCTGCCTGATCACGCCCACCTGGAACCACATGTGGTTCGTGGCCTATCTGCTGGTCTATTCGCTGATCCTGGCCGGGTTGCTGGCGGTGACGCGCGGCGCCCTCAAGCGGCTGGGCGGCGTCCTGGAGAAGGCGCTGTCCGGCTGGGGCCTGCTGATCTGGCCGATCCTGTTCCTGGCGGCGATCCGTTGGTGGCTGGCCCCGATCTTCCCGATCACCCACGCCCTGACCGACGACTGGTACAACCACGCCCTGTCCTTCTCGGCCTTCCTGTTCGGCTTCCTGATCGCGCGGTCCGAGACACTGAAGCAGGGCTTCATCCGCATTCGTCTGCCGGCCTTGATCCTGGGCCTGATCGGCTGGATCGGGTGGACCGCCTATGTGCTCAGCTTCCCCGAAGCCTCTGCGACGGTTCCCACCGACGCCCTGCGCCGGATCATGCGGATAGTCTATGCAATCCAGCAATGGAGCTTCATCGCCGCCATCCTTGGCTATGGCGCGCGATACCTGACGCGCGGCGGGCCTCTGTTGCGCTATCTGACCATCGGCGTGTTCCCATTCTACATCGCGCACCAGACGATCATTGTCGTGGCCGGGCATCATCTGGCCAAACTGGGCCTGCCCTTGATCGCCGAGGCCGGCCTCATCATCGGGATCACGGTGCTGGGCTGCTGGCTCACCTATGAGGTCGCCCGACGCATCGGCTGGCTCGGCCTTGTGCTAGGGATTCGGCCTGCACGAGCACCGGAGACAGAGCGATGAACCGTCTGACCGCAATGCTGGGGATCGCCTATGTGGCGGTGATGGCGGGCGTCATCCTGATCGGCCCCCTCGGCTACCCGGGCTACAGTTCCCTCCACCAGCACATCAGCGAGATGGGCGCGACGGGCGCGCCACACGGGCCGACGATCAGTGCGCTGTTCATCGCCACCAGCGTGCTGCTGATCGCTTTCTGGCTGCTGTTTCTGAGGGCCCTGCCCTTCTCGGCGATGCGCACGGCAGGCGTAATCCTGCTGGCCATCAATGGGCTCGGGCTTCTGGGAGCCGGCGTCTATGCGTGTGACTTCGAGTGTGCGCGCAACGACCCCAGCGTGGCCCAGCAACTGCACGATCTGTTTGGCGGTCTCGGCTATCTGAGCGGCGTGTTGGGCCTGTTCATGCTGGCGCTGGGCCTGCGCGGTCTGGACGGCTGGTCGCGGCTGTTCCCGCTGGTCATGATCTGCGCCGGGGTCGCCGCCCTGAGCCTTCCCCTGATCGCCCCCGAATTCCCGTGGCACGGTGCAGCCCAGCGCATGCTGGAGACCGCGTTCATGACCGTCATCGTCGCCGTGGCGATGCGGCTGTGGCGTTCGTCCGCCCGCTGACATGAAACCGTGACCCGGGGTTGCTAGGAGCCGGGCATGATCCAGTCTCGCCGCGCCTTCATGGCCTCCGCCACCGCCGCCGCCCTGTCCGCCTACGCCGCCCGCGCGCAGGCCGTGGCCCAGGGGCAGGTTCCCGCCGCTCGAGGATTCGTCGACGGGCCGTCCCGCAACGAAGTGTTCGGTTACGGCCCCATGCGTCCGGACCCGGAAGGCCTGCTGGATTTGCCGGAGGGCTTCTCCTATCGCGTGATCTCGCGCGTGGGCCAGCGCATGGACGACGGTCTGGTGACCCCGGACAAGTTCGACGGCATGGGCTGTTTCGCGCTCGACAACGACCGGGTCGCCCTGGTCCGCAACCATGAACTGGACCACGAGGAGGCCGACCTCGGCGCCTTCGCCCGCCCCGATCAGGACGACGACTTCAACTGGGACCGCATCTACGGCCGTCAGGCCGACGGCGCCCCGGTGGCGGGCGGCACGTCCACCGTCGTCTACAACCTGCGCACCGGCCAGACCGAACGCCAGCACCTGAGCCTGGCAGGCACCAACAACAACTGCGCCGGCGGCGTCACGCCGTGGGGCTCGTGGCTGTCGTGCGAGGAGACCACGGACGGCGTCGCCGACGGCCTGCCCCAGGACCACGGCTGGGTGTTCGAGGTGCCGGCGGCAGAGCGCGGCGCCGTGGAGCCCCTGCCCATCCGCGCCATGGGCCGGTTCCGGCACGAGGCGGTGTGCATCGATCCCCGCACTGGGGTGGCCTATCTGACCGAGGACGTGCGCGACAGCCTGTTCTACCGCTACCTGCCCAACGACCGGCGCAACCTGCACCGGGGCGGACGGCTGCAGGCCCTGGTGCTGATCGACGCCGAGCGCGGCGACACCCGCAACTGGCATGGCCACTACTGGGCCCAGGGCGAACGCAAGGCCGTACGTTGGATCGACATGGACCAAGTGGAGAGCCCCGACGCCGACCTGCACCTGCGCGGCCATGCGGCGGGCGCGGCCGTGTTCGCGCGCGGCGAGGGCCTGCACTGGGCCGAGGATCACCTCTATTTCACCTGCACCTCAGGCGGTCCGGCCGAATGCGGCCAGATCATGCGCTATGACCCCAGCCGCTTCGAGGGTCAGTCCGGCGAGGCGGACGAGCCCGGCCATCTGACCCTGTTCGTGGAATCCGGCGACCGGGCGGTGCTGGACTATGTGGACAACATCACCGTCGCCCCCAACGGCCACGTCATCGGCTGCGAGGACAAGCAGAGCGGCATCCAGCATGTGAAGGGCGTGACGCCCGACGGCCGCATCTATGCGATCGCGCGCAACGCCCTGGACATCGAGGAGCCCGGCGGATCGAACACCGAGTTCGCGGGCGCCTGCTGGTCGCCGGACGGCCGGGTCATGTTCGTGAACCTGTATTCCCCCGGCGCGACCCTCGCCATCACCGGCCCCTGGGACGCCTTCCGGATTTAGTCTGGAACGAGTCTCGTGGCCGAATTGAGAAATGCCTGACCCCTGTGTAGGCTTCGGTCAATCTGGGCCGGAAGGGTCACGCATGGATTTGCGTCGTACTGTACCATTCGTCCTGCTTACGGCTTGGCTATCGGGCTGTGATGCTCCCCAGACGACTGGTAGGACCGAGGCCTCAATCTTGGACTCAGAATTGGGTTCAAGTTCAGGACCCACCGATTTTTGCCAGCTTGAATTCGCCTCCCTTCCCGACACGCTCGAATTGTTTGAGGTGACGCGGCAGCGAGGTGGGCGCACCTGTTTTCGCGACGGCGTGGCAGTAGCTTTTGTGCACGCGCTTCCCGACAATGCGTGTCTGGATCCGGAAGATCGGACGCGACTGGGCCAGCAGGACGTCTCCACCACGCTAATGACGCATGACGAAGCTGAAGCTCAGTTTCTAGGCTGCAGCGCGATCTTGGCTCAGGGCAGTGCATCAAACGTTGAGGTGGTCATTTTCGACACGCGTGATGAATCTATCGAGGACAGCGTATCCTACGACTTGAACATTCAAGCGATGATCACAAATGACGCCCTGCCAGTTCAGTATCACGGCTTCATGAACAAGATCACGTGCTTAGAAACCAGCATCCCAGACGTTGTGCTCGCGCGAGTTGAAGAGGCCGAAATGCGAACTCCCGAGAGCGTCAGCATTCATCGCGGGGTCGGCACCTGCCAAGACCTCGGCGGAGCATTGGCTCAGGGATGGTTCACCAGAAGCCGGGCTGAGCCAAGCTGATCGTCATTTGACGGCTTCACCGCCCGCCACCTTGGCCAGGGCCGCCGTCATGCGCTCGGCGGCCTTCAGCCGGTCTTCGGCCGACGGCCAGTCGCCCTTGACCACAATCTTCTGGTCGGGGCGGATCTTCCACGCGGCCGGGTTCTTCTGGATGACGCCCACCAGACCCATGGGATTGGGGAAGGTGTCGTTGCGCAGGGTCAGCACGGCGCCCAGCGGGCCCATGTCGATCTTGGCGATGTTGGCCGTGCGGCAGTTGGCCTTGATCTCCACGATCCGCAGCAGCTGCGCCGCCTCATCCGGCAGCGGGCCGAACCGGTCGATCAGTTCGGCGGCCAGGGCTTCGCGGTCCGTGGACTGTTCGGCGTCCGACAGGCGGCGATACAGGCTGAGACGGACGTTCAGGTCCGGCACGTAACTCTCTGGAATAAGGACGGCGGCGCCCACATTGATCTGGGGCGACCAGCCGCGGTCGGGGGCCTGCTCGCCCTTCTCCCGCAGCTCGGCGACCGCGTCCTCCAGCATCTGCTGGTACAGCTCGACGCCCACCTCGCGGATGTGGCCCGACTGTTCGTCACCCAGCAGATTGCCGCCGCCGCGCTGGTCCAGATCGTGGCTGGCCAGCTGGAAGCCTGCCCCCAGATTATCCAGCGACTGCAGCACCTGCAGCCGCCGCTCGGCCGACAGGCTCATGGGCTTCTTCGGATCGGTGGTCAGATAGGCGAAGGCGCGCGCCTTGGCCCGGCCCACCCGGCCCCGGATCTGGTACAGCTGGGCCAGGCCGAACATGTCGGCACGGTGCACGATCAGGGTGTTGGCCGTGGGAATGTCGAGGCCCGATTCCACGATGGTGGTGGAGACCAGCACATCATAGGACCCGTCGTAGAAGGCGCCCATGACCTCCTCAAGCTGGGTCGGCGCCAGCTGGCCGTGGCCCACCACGAACTTCACCTCGGGAACGTGCTCGCGCAGGAATTTCTCGATGTCGGGCAGGTCTGACAGGCGCGGCGCGATGTAATAGGCCTGACCGCCGCGATATTTCTCGCGCAGCAGGGCCTCGCGCACCATCACCGGGTCCCACGGCGCCACATAGGTCCGCACCGCCAGACGGTCGACGGGCGGGGTGGCGATGATCGACATCTCGCGAATGCCGGTCAGGGCCATCTGCAGGGTGCGCGGAATGGGCGTGGCGGTCAGGGTCAGCAGGTGCACGTCCGCGCGCAGGTTCTTGAGCTTCTCCTTATGCTTGACGCCGAAGTGCTGCTCCTCGTCCACGATCACCAGACCCAGGTTCTTGAACCCGACCTGTTCGGACAGCACCGCATGGGTGCCCACGATGATCTCGACCGAGCCGTCCTTCAGACCCGCGCGCGTCTCGTTGGCCTCCTTGCCCGGCACCATGCGCGACAGCTGGCGCACCGTGACCGGCCAGCCGGCGAAGCGGTCGGTGAAGGTCTTGTAGTGCTGGCGCGACAGCAGGGTCGTGGGACAGACCACGGCCACCTGCAGGCCGCTCATGGCCGCCACGAAGGCGGCGCGCAGGGCCACCTCGGTCTTGCCGAAGCCCACGTCGCCGCAGATCAACCGGTCCATGGGCTGGCCCTTGCCCAGGTCCTCAAGCACGTCGCCGATGGCGTTCAGCTGATCGTCCGTCTCCTCATAGGGGAAGCGGGCGCAGAACTCGTCGAACAGGCCCTGCGGCGGGGTCACAGCGTCGGTGGTGCGCAGGGCGCGCTTGGCGGCCAGGGCGATCAGCCCCTCGGCCATGTCGCGCAGGCGTTCCTTGGCCTTGGCCTTGCGCGCCTGCCATCCGGCGCCGCCCAGCCGGTCCAGCTGCACCCCGTCGGAATCGGTCCCGTAGCGGGTCAGCAGGTCGATGTTCTCGACCGGCAAATACAGCTTCGACTCGCCCGCATAGAGCAGTTCCAGACAGTCGTGCGGCGCGTCCTGGATCTCGAGGGTCTTCAGGCCCTCATAACGGCCGATGCCGTGATCCAGGTGCACCACCAGATCGCCGGTGGTCAGGGCCGAGGCTTCCGCCAGGAAGTTGGACGCCCGACGCTTGCGGCGCGGCCGCGCCAGCCGGTCGCCCAGGATGTCGGTCTCGGAAATCACCGCCAGATCGTCGGTGATGAAGCCGGTGTCCACCGGCAGCACCGCGCGCAGATACAGCCCCTCGGGCGCCGCCTTCACGTCGCGCCAGTCCCGCACGGCGACGATGTGATCCAGCCCGTGGTCGGTCAGCATGGCGGACAGGCGGTCCGACGACCCCTCGGTCCACGAGGCGAACAGGACGCGCTGGCCCTGCCCTTTCAGGCGTTTGGCGTGGTCGGCCACGGCGGCGAACAGATTGACGCTGTCCTGCGCCCGCTCAGCTGCGAAGTTGCGGCCCAGACGGCCGCCCGCTTCCTCGCCGTCGCGCTGGAACGGGCTGAACCGCCGCACCGGCCGGGGGGCCAGAACGGCCCGCCAGTCCTCGTCTTCCAGATACAGCCTGTCCAGTGGCAGGGCGCGATAGGCAGAGCCGCCCCGCCCCTGCGACGCCTCGCGCCGCGATTCATAGGCGTCGCGCGCAAGCGTCAGACGCTCGCCCCGTGCATCCTCCACATGGTGGTCAAGAAAAACGGTCGAACCTTCGGGCAGATAATCGAAAAAGGTCTCCATCCGCTCATAGAACAGCGGCAGGAAATGCTCGGCGCCCTGACGCCGTGCGCCCGCGCTGACGGCGGCGTACAGCGGATCGTCCCCCGCCGCGCCGAACAGGTTCAGATAGCCTTGGCGGAACCGCGACACGGCCTCTGCGTCCATCAGCACCTCGGACACGGGCGACAGCTCGACCGACTTCAGTTGCTGCGTCGAGCGCTGCGTCCCCGGATCGAACGAGCGGATGGACTCCAGCTCCTGCCCGAACATGTCCAGACGAACGGGCTCGTCGAAGCCGGGCGGGAACACGTCGATGACGCCGCCGCGGATGGCGTACTCGCCCCGCTCCGACACCGTGGAGGCGCGCACATAGCCGTTGACGGCGAAATAGGCTTCCAGCGCCGCCGTATCCAGGTCGCGGCCCACCCGGGTCTCGAAGGCGGCGGCCGTGGTGGCTTCGCGCGGCGGGGTGCGCTGGGTCACCGACCCGACCGTGGCGACGATCAGCAGCGGCGTCCTGTCCCCGGGGTCACGCCGCGCCAGTCGCGTCAGGGCCGCCATCCGCTGGGCCGAGACCGCAGGCGTCGGGCTCATGCGGTCGTAAGGCAGGCAGTCCCACGCCGGATACTCAAGAACCTCAACGTCATGAGCGAAAAAGCGGAATGCCTGAACAAAGGCGCCCGCCCGCGCATAGTCCCGCGCCACGAACAGGGCCGCACCGCCGGCCTCGGCCAGATGCTCGGCCAGCAGGCGCGCGTCCAGTCCTTCGGGCGTGCCTGACAGCTCGCGGTCGTCGACGGCGATGATCGAACCGTCCATCAACCGATGCCCTTCTGGACCGCCACGGCCACATGTTCGGCCATGAAGGCGCGAATGTCCGTCAGAACCGGCGTATCGAACTCGGGGGGGGGGCGGCTCGCGCTCGATGATCCAGCCGTAGAGCGGCTGATCCTCATTGGCCATCAGGGCCTCCAGCACATCCAGCTGCGCATCCGAATAGTCGACGGCGATCCGGTCCACGAACGGGCCCAGCACCATGTCCGCCTCACGGAAGCCCCGCCGCCAGGCGCGGAAGCTCAGGCGTTTCAGACGCTCTTCACGCGGTTGCGGGCGTGCGATTTCCTCGGCCACGGGGTCATTCCGTTCCGTCAAAACAAACAAGGGCGTTCACATAGGGCCTGATCGCATTGAGTGGAAGCGCTGCGCGCTTCCGCGGATGCGTGAATCAGGCCCTCTGCATTCAAGAAACCAAGATTCACGTCCAAGTCGCAGACTTGGGACGATCTTGGTTTTGCGTTCCACATGACCCTGCGCCACCGGCTATGCTGCAGAAATGCGGCCCGAGATTCTCTTTCCCCTGTTCGCCGAGGTCACCACCCTGAAGGGCGTGGGCGCCAAGGTCGCGCCCCAGATCCGCAAGGTGGCCGGTCCGCTGGTGCGCGACCTGCTGTTCCTGGCGCCCACCGGCCTCATCCATCGCCGCGCCACCACGGCGGATCAGGCCATGGAGGGCGAGGTGGCCATTCTGGACGTGGTCATCGACCGCCATATCCGCCCGCACAAGATCGGCGCCCCGTGGAAGGTGCGGGCCTCGGACCCGACTGGCTTCGTGCACCTGATCTGGTTCCGGGGCGGACCGCATCTGGAACGGCTTGTCCCCTCCGGCGAGCGGCGCGTCGTCAGCGGCAAGGTGGAGATTTTCAACAACGAGATCCAGATCCTCCACCCGGACGTCGTCAAGGCGGAGGCCGCGGGCGACATCCCCCTCGCCGAAACGGTCTATCCCTCCACCGAGGGGCTGGCGCGCCGCATTGTGCGCCGTCTGGCTCTGGAGGCGCTGAAGACCGCGCCGGATCTGCCCGAGTGGCAGGACCCCGCCTGGATCGCGCGCAAGCGCTGGCCCGGCTGGCGCGCGGCGCTGGAGACCCTGCACAATCCCCAGACCGAGGCCGACCTGTCGCCGGACGCCCCGCCACGCCTTCGCCTGGCCTATGACGAGCTGCTGGCGCACCAGCTGGCCCTGGCCCGGCGGCGCCAGTCGCGACAGACGGTGAGCGCCCCGGTCATCACGCCCGGTCCGGCGTCCGAACAGGTGCTGGCCGCCCTGCCCTTCGAGCTGACCGGCGCCCAGAAGCAGGCGGTCGTGGAGATCCGCGCCGACCTGGCCTCGGGCGAACAGATGGGGCGGCTGCTGCAAGGCGACGTGGGCTCGGGCAAGACGGCCGTGGCCGCCATCGCCATGGCCGACGCGGCCTCCAGTGGCCGACAGTCCGCCCTGATGGCGCCCACGGAAATCCTCGCCCGCCAGCATCACCAGCGGCTGGCCCCCATGCTGGAGAACGCCGGGGTGCGCGCCGTCCTGCTGACCGGGCGCGACACGGCGGCGGAGCGGCGGCCCAAGCTGGCGGCACTGGCCTCGGGCGAGGCCACGGTGGCCATCGGCACCCACGCCCTGTTTCAGGACGCGGTCCAGTTCCACGACCTGGCCCTGGCCGTCATCGACGAACAGCACCGCTTCGGGGTCAACGAACGCCAGCGGCTGCAGGCCAAGGGCCGCGACGGCGTTCACCTGCTGACCATGTCCGCCACTCCCATTCCACGCACGCTGGAACTGACCCAGTACGGTGATCTGGACGTGTCGCGCCTGCGCGAGAAGCCCCCCGGCCGCACGCCGGTCACAACCGCTGTCCTGCCGCTGGCGCGCATCGACGAGGTGGCGAACCGGCTCAAGGCGGCGGTGGCGGAGGGGGCCCAAGCCTACTGGATCTGTCCGCTGGTGGCCGAATCCGAGGCTATCGATCTGGCGGCGGCCGAGGCCCGCGCCGTGGAGCTGCGCGCCCATCTGGGCCTGAACGTGGGCCTCGCCCACGGCCAGATGAACGGCGCCGACCGCGAAAGCGTCATGACCGCCTTTTCCGAAGGCCATGTGCCGGTGCTGGTGGCCACCACGGTGGTGGAGGTGGGCGTCGACGTGCCGAACGCCACCATCATGGTCATCGAACACGCCGACCGCTTCGGTCTGGCCCAGCTTCACCAGCTTCGCGGACGCGTGGGGCGCGGCTCGAAACAGAGCGCCTGCATCCTGCTGTACGGCGATCTGGGCGAGGTGGCGCGCGAGCGGCTGGACGTGCTGCGCCGCTCCGAGGACGGATTCGAGATCGCCGAGGAGGATTTCCGCCTGCGCGGCGGCGGCGATCCGCTGGGCCTGAAACAGAGCGGCTTTCCCGCCTATCGCTTCGCCGATCCCATGCGTCACCGCGACCTGATCCTGGCGGCGTCCGACGACGCCCGCCTGATCCTGCACCGCGACCCGGACCTGACCGGTGAGCGCGGCCGGGCGGTTCAGGTGCTGGAGTCGCTGTTCGACTGGCGGGCCGACCGACCGGCGGCGGACTGATCCCAGGCCCGCAGACGACGCTCCACGTCAGCCTCAAGATCGGCATAGAACAGATTGTAGGACGCCGCTTTTCTGCGATCCGCCCATGAGCCCGTCTGACGGAACGCGTCGGAGTCCGGACGGGAGTATCGCAGCACGCCGCCCTGGCACTGGGCCGACACCTGCCGGTTCAGGAAGGCGGGGCGAACCCCCCACTCCAGGTCCGTGGCGTTGGCGCCGCCCAGATGCTCGCGCTGTTCGGCGTGGCGCTCCGTCGGCGCCCCCAGCACCGGATTGACGCACAGGTAAGGCCGGTGTCCCAACAACTCCAGCGTCCCCTGCTCGGTCCAGCCCATGGCGCGCCGATCCAGCCGCCTCAGGGCTTCCTCGTCCATCTCGCGCACCTGCACCCAGGCGAAGACGCAGCCTGTCTCGGCCCGGTCGCGGCAGGCGGGCAGAACCGCGTCCGGTCCGTATTCATCGGCGGGAACCACCGCGTCCATCAGATAGGCCGCCACCAGACGCGCGCGCAGGCCTGCGTGGGGAGCGACCCGCTCGCGCAGCAGCCGGGCGGCCAGTTCGCCGCCCTGCTCCACGCCGGCGATGATGATTGGGCCGTCCGGATTGCGGGTCAGCCAGGCGTCGAAAGCCGCGAGCACGTCCTGATAGGCGAAGGCCCGGGCCTCCCGTGCGTCCTCGCGGATGGTCAGGCGGGTGTAGAGGCTGGCCTGACGATAGAGTGGAACGCTCACCGCCCCCGATCGGGCGAACAGCGCGGCGTGATTGGGCAGAACCGAACGCCTCAGCCATCCTTCAGCCCCAGGCTCGTCGATGGGCGCGTTCCAGTGATCACCGCCGTCATAGGTGGTGGAATGCACGAAGAAGACCGCGGCCTCGCCCGTCGCGGTCTCCTCCAGCAGGGCCCAGGCCGAGCGCTCGGCATAGTCCGGCGCGGGCGGCGGATCATAGGTCTGGAACGGCACTTCCGGGTCCAGGCCGGACCGCAGGATGTCGCCGCGCCAGACCAGGATGGCGACCACGATCAGGGCCACCAACCCGATCAGCACGCCGCCGATAATGCGGCGGATCAGCAAGCCGGACGCGCGCTGGCCCAAGACGGCCTACGCCGCCCTGCGCGCCGCCTGGCGCTTGGCCAGGTCGTCGAAGGCGATCAGGTCGGCGGCCAGCGCCTCGAACTGGTCCAGCGGCACCATGTTGGGGCCGTCCGACGGCGCGTTGTCGGGATCCTGGTGCGTCTCCATGAATACCGCGTCCACGCCCACCGCCACGGCGGCCCGGGCCAGCACCGGCACGAACTCGCGCTGGCCGCCCGAAGAAGTGCCCTGCCCGCCCGGCTGCTGCACGCTGTGGGTGGCGTCGAACACCACCGGACAGCCGATCTCGCGCAGGATCGGCAGGGCGCGCATGTCCGACACCAGGGTGTTGTAGCCGAAGCTGGCGCCCCGTTCGCAGGCCATCACGTTGGGATTGCCCGCACCGACCACCTTGGCGATGACGTTCTTCATGTCCCACGGGGCCAGGAACTGGCCCTTCTTGATGTTGATGGCCTTGCCGGTCTGCGCCGCGGCGATCAGCAGATCGGTCTGGCGCGACAGGAACGCCGGAATCTGCAGCACGTCCACCACCTCGCCGGCGATGCGGCAATGCTCCTCGGTATGAACATCGGTCAGCACCGGCAGACCCAGGGTCTCGCGGATTTCGGCGAAGATGGGCAGCGAGCCTTCCAGCCCGAAGCCCCGCGCGGCATCGGCCGAGGTGCGGTTCGCCTTGTCGAAACTGGTCTTGTAGATGATCCCTACATCCAGCCGCTCGCCGATCTCCTTCAGCGCTGAGGCCATCTCCAGGGCGTGCTGACGGCTTTCCAGCTGACAAGGCCCGGCGATAAAGACGATGCGCCCGCCCCCGCCTATGCGCACCGGACGCGACAGGCCTTGCGAAAGTTCGATCACGGCGTTGGGCTTCACGAAGACAAATCCTTGTATGTTTTCAGTCGGCGCGGCGTCCGAGCGCCGGTCACGACGTATCTATGCGGCGTTCAGGTGGCCCACTCGCCACCGAAACGCAAGATTACCACGGAGACCGCCTGAGTGGCCAACGACACGCCCGCCCCCGTCATCGTCTGGTTTCGGCGCGACCTGAGGATCGCCGACAATTCCGCCCTGACCGAGGCGGCGGAGTCCGGGGCGCCGGTGATCCCTCTGTATATCCACGATGAGCAACTGGACGGCCGCCCCCTGGGCGCGGCGTCCAGATGGTGGCTGGACAAGTCCCTGCGCGCCCTCGCCGCCGATCTGAAAGATCGCGGCGCCCCGCTCGTGCTGCGGTCCGGCGACGCCGAGTCGGTCTTGCGGTCGGTGATCGAGGAGACGGGTGCGCAGACCGTCTACATGAATCGCCTGTTCGAGCCGGCCGCCTGGGAGCGGGATGCGGAGATCGCCCAGGGGCTGAAGGCGGACGGCGTGACCTGTCGCGGCTTCAACGGGACCATGCTGGCCCGGCCGGGGTCGGTGCGCACGGGCCAGGACGCGCCCTACAAGGTGTTCACCCCCTTCCTGAAGGCGCTGCTTCAGGTCGTCGAAGAGCCCGCCCCCCGCGACGGACCGCGCACGCTGGACGGGATCGAGGGCCTTAAAACCGAACCCGTCGACGACTGGAGCCTGCACCCGACCCGGCCGGACTGGTCGGAAGACTTCGACTGGACCCCCGGCGAGGCCGCGCGCGCGAGGCCCTGTCCCGCTTTCTGGCCGGCCCGCTCAAGGCCTACGGCGACGGTCGCGACGTTCCGGGGAAGGACGGGACCAGCCGCCTGTCCCCTCACCTGCATTTCGGCGAGATCAGCCCATGGCGGGCCGTGCACGCCGCGCGTCAGGCGGCCGAGGACGGCCGGGTTCCGGCCAAACAGGCCGAGAAATTCGTCAGCGAAATCGGCTGGCGCGAGTTCTCAACTCATCTTCTGCACCAGTTCCCCTACATGGCCGAGCGCGCCTTCCGGCCCGAGTTCGACTCCATGGTCTGGCGCGACGACGCCGAGGGTCTGGAGGCCTGGAAGCGCGGCATGACCGGTTATCCCATCGTGGACGCCGGCATGCGCCAGCTGTGGGCCACCGGCTGGATGCACAACCGTGTGCGGATGATCGTCGCCTCCTTCCTGATCAAGGACCTCCTGATCGACTGGCGCGAGGGCGAGGCCTGGTTCTGGGACACGCTTGTGGACGCCGACATGGGAAACAACATTCAGAACTGGCAATGGGTCGCCGGATCGGGTGCGGACGCCGCGCCTTATTTCCGCATCTTCAATCCCGTGACCCAGGGCGAGAAATTCGACGGGGACGGACGCTATGTGCGACGCTGGATTCCTGAATTGGCCGGGCTTTCCGACCGCTGGATCCATGCGCCATGGACCGCGCCGAAAGAGGTGCTGGCCGCGGCGGGAATCCGGCTGGGGCGTGACTATCCGGCTCCGATCGTGGACCATGCCATGGCGCGACAACGCGCCCTGGACGCTCTGGAGGACGTCAAGTCCGCACGGGACAAGGCCTGAGGGGAGGTTCTGATGACCGCAGTGACGCCGGATATCGCCGCGACCGCCGCGCGCACGCCGACCGGGTTCGGCATCCTTCTGAAGGTTCTGGCCGCCAACTGGGCCATCGGGCGGCTGACGGTTCGATTGCCCAACGGCGCGGTGCATGAACTGAAGGGCAAGAAGCCCGGGCCCTCGGCGACCCTGGTGGTCAAGGACTACAGCTTCGCCAAACGCGTCCTGGCCTCCGGCGATATCGGATTCGCCGAGGGTTACATGGCGGACGAGTGGGACACCCCGCATCTGGCGGGCTTGCTCGAGGTGCTCGTGCGCAATTACGAGGGCATCCAGCGGCTGTTCGACGGCAATGTGATCATGCAGGCCCTGCACTGGACGAGACACAAGCTGAACCGCAACAGCCGCGAGGGCGCGCGCAAGAACATCCACGCCCACTATGACCTGGGCAACGCCTTCTATGAGACCTGGCTGGACCGGACCATGACCTACTCCTCGGCGGTCTTCGAGACGCCGGGCGAGACTCTGGAGACCGCCCAGACCCGCAAATACGCGCGCCTGGCGCAGGCCATGAACCTGAAGGCGGGCCATCGGGTGCTGGAGATCGGCTGCGGCTGGGGCGGTTTCGCGGAGTACGCGGCCAGGGAAGTCGGCGCCCACGTCACCGGCATCACCATCTCCACGGAACAACACGCCTACGCGACCCGCCGCCTGGCCGAAGCCGGGCTGTCCGAGCGCGCCGACATCCAGCTGATCGACTACCGCGACGTCCAGGGCCGGTTCGACCGGGTCGCCTCCATCGAGATGTTCGAGGCGGTGGGCCAGGAGTACTGGCCGACCTATTTCAGCAAGATCCACGATGTGCTGGTGCCCGGAGGCCGGGCCGCCCTGCAGATCATCACAATCGATGACGCCCTGTTCGCGGGCTACGACAAGCGCACCGACTTCATCCAGAAATACGTCTTCCCCGGCGGCATGCTGCCCAGCGAGGCGGTGCTGCAGCCCATCGTGGAGCGCGCGGGTCTGGCGTGGAGCGGGATCGAGCGGTTCGGCCATTCCTACGCCGACACCCTGAAGCGCTGGGATGAGCGGTTCATGAGCGCGTGGGACCAGATCCAGCGCATGGGCTTCGATGACCGCTTCCGTCGGCTTTGGCGGTTCTACCTGGCCTATTGCGAGGCCGGCTTCCGCGCCGACCGCATCAATGTGATCCAGCTGGCCCTGAATCGGAACTGAGCGCTCAGCCCGGTTTCACCGCCCCCAGTTCAGCCCGCGCCTCCTCGGCTTCGCGCACCAGCGCCGCGCGCTGATCCTCTGACCAGCGGTCCAGGGTCCGGTACGGCATGGCCAGCCGGGGATTGTCGCGCAGACGCTCCCGGTTCCGCTCCAGAAATCCCCAGTACAGCCGGTTGAACGGACAGGCGCCCGGCCCGGACCTGGCCTTCACATCAAAGGCGCAGCCGCCGCAGTAGTCGCTCATGCGGTCGATGTAGGCCCCCGAGGCCGCATAGGGCTTTGACCCCACGATGCCGCCGTCGGCGAAGGTGGCCATGCCGCGCGTGTTGGGCATCTCGACCCATTCATAGGCGTCGGCGAAGACCACCATGTACCAGTCGTCCACCGCGTCCGGGTGCACCCCCAGCAGCATGGCCAGATTGCCGGTGACCATCAGACGCTGGATGTGGTGGGCGTACGCGTGGCTCCGCGCCTGTGTCACCGCGTCTGCTACGCAGGCCATGTCGGTCTCGCCCGACCAGAAGAACCACGGCAGCGCCCGGTCCGCGTCCAGATGGTTGCGGCGCAGATACTCCGGCGCCTTCAGCCAGTAGATCCCCCGCACGAACTCCCGCCACCCCAGGATCTGCCGGATGAATCCCTCCACCGCGTTCAGGGGCGCGCGCCCGGCACGGTACTCGGCCTCGGCCCGGCGGCAGACGGCCAGCGGGTCGAGCAGGCCCATGTTCAGGGCCGTGGAGATCAGCCCATGCCACAGAAACGGCTCGTCCTCCGCCATGGCGTCCTGCCAGTCGCCGAAGCCGGGCAGGATGTGCTTCAGGAAATCCGCCAGCACCGCCTCGGCCTGATCGTGGGTGACGGGCCAGCCGAAGCCGTCCAGGTCACCAAAATGGTCCTCGAACCGGGCCTGAACCATGGCGATCACCGCGCGCGTGGCCTCGTCCGGCGGACAACGCAGCCGCGAGGGCGTGTCGATGGAGGCGGGCAGGCGCTTGCGGTTCTCGGCGTCGAAGTTCCAGCGGCCGCCCTCGGGCTGGTCGCCGTCCATCAGCAGGCCGGTGCGCCGCCGTATCTCCCGATAGAAGAACTCCATCCGCAGCTGGCGCCGCCCCTCGGCCCAGCGCTGGAACATCGCGTGGCCGCAGATGAAGCGGTCATCCTCGCGCACCTCGACCGGGGCGACGCACTCTGCGGCGAAGGCGCGAAAAGCCTCGGCCAGCCGCCACTCCCCCGGCTCGGTCAGAATGACCCGCTCAGGGTCCAGATCCTCGACGGCCCGCGCCAGTTCATCAACGATTGATTGGCGGTTGTCCGGATCGTCCAGCCGCACATAGCGGACCGTCACGCCCCGCTCGCCCAGCCGCGCGGCGAAGGCGCGCATTCCGGCCAGCACCAGGGCGATCTTCTGCTTGTGATGGCGCACATAGCCGGTCTCGCCCTCGACCTCGGCCATCAGCACCACGTCGCGGACGGCATCCAGATCGCGCAGGCCCGCCAGCCCGTCGCTGAGCTGATCCCCCAGCACCAGCCGCAAGGCCCCCGTCCCAACCGCCGCCGTCATGCTAATCTGCCCCCATGGTCCATCATCCGCTCCTCTCTACAGACGAACTGGCCGCTCTTCTGGATGCCCCCGATGTTCGCATCATCGACGCCAGCTGGCGCATGGACGGGAGCCGTCCGGGCGACGACGAACCCCGCATCCCCGGCGCCGTGCGCTTCGACCTCGACGCTGTGGCGGACACCGCCAGTCCCTTGCCCCACATGCTGCCCTCGTCCGAGGCGTTCGCGGCGGCGGTCGGCGCCATGGGCATCGATCAGCAAGACCACATCGTCGTCTATGATGAGCGCGGCCTGTTCTCGGCGGCGCGGGTCTGGTGGACCTTCCGGACCATGGGCGCCCGGCGGGTCCAGGTTCTGGACGGCGGCCTGCCGAAATGGATGGCCGAGGGGCGGCCGGTCGAGACCGGGCCCGGGACCCCGACGCCGCACGCCGTGTTCAACACAGACTTTCAGGCCGCCCGGGTCGCCGGCCTGATGCAGGTCCGGCGCGCCATGGACGATCCCGCCACACAGGTGATCGACGCCCGCCCGGCGGCGCGTTTTCGTGGAGAGGCCGACGAACCGCGCCCGGGCCTTCGCAGCGGTCACATGCCGAAGGCGGTCAACCTTCCCTTCGTCGAGGTTTTGAGCCCCGACGGCACGCTGCGGACGCCCGCCGAACTCGCCGCCATCTTCCACCGCGCGGGCCTGGCGCCCGGACAGTCGGTCATCACCACCTGCGGATCAGGCGTCACGGCGGCGATCCTGACCCTGGCGCTGGCGGTGCTGGGACGCGACAGCGCGGTCTACGACGGTTCGTGGGCCGAATGGGGCGCCCGGCCGGATGTGCCCGTTCACGCAGAATAGACCGCCGCCTGCCGTCTAGCGGATCGGAAGCCCGTACATCAGACCGCGCGGACTGGCGTTCCACTGCGCATTCAGCCCCCGGGCCAGATTCACGGACGAGCGGGCGCCCAGATTGCGGTCGAAGATCTCGCCATAGTTCCCGACCCCCGCGATGGCGTCATGAGCCAGGCGTCCGACAGACCCATCATGGATCCGAACCCGTCCTGGACGCCCAGCAGCCGCTGGATCCTGGGGTCCGGCGAGTTCTCGGCCAGTTGGTCCACATTCTCCTGCGTCACGCCCAGTTCCTCGGCCAGGATCAGGGCGTTCAGGGTCCAGCGCACGATGTCGGCCCACTGGTCGTCGCCACGCCGAACCACGGGGCCCAGCGGCTCCTTGGAGATCACGTCCGGCAGGATGGCGTGGGCCTGGGGATTGCCCAGCATGGTCCGCGCCGCCGCCAGGGCCGACACGTCGCCGGTGAAGGCGTCGCAGTCCTCGGCCACATAGGCTTCGCGCGCCTCCTCTTCGCTGGCGGCCATGACGGGCTCATAGCGCAGGTTCCGGACCGCGAAATAGTCCTGAAGATTCAGGGCGGTCGTGGAGTTGGACTGAACGCATATGCGGGCTCCATCAAGCTCCGCCGCGCTGGTCAGGGCCAGGGAGCGCCGCACCAGGAAGCCCTGGCCGTCATAATAATTGACCCCCACGAACTCCATCCGCTCGCCCGCGTCTCGGCCCATGGTCCATGAGGTGTTGCGCCACAGCACGTCGATGCGGCCGTCCGCCAGGGCCTCGAACCGGTCCCCGATGGCCAGGGGCACGAACCGCACCGCGTCCGGATCGCCCAGCACCGCCGCCGCCGTGGCGCGGCAGAAATCCACGTCGAACCCGCGCCACTGCCCGCGATTGTCGGTGTAGGCGAAGCCCACCAGGCCCTCGTGCACGCCGCAGTTCAACCGTCCGCGCGCGCGCACCGCCGCCAGGGTTTCGCTGGGCTCGGCGGCCTCTTCTGCCGGAAGGGGCGCGTCGGGGGCGCGGTCCGCCTCACGCTCGGGCTCGCCGTCGCCGCAGGCCGCCAGCATGAGCAGCCCCGTCATCAGCCCCGCCCGGATTGCGCGCGCGATCATCATCCTCGCCTTCGTCTGAACCGTGCATCAGGTGTTAGAAGCCTTTGGCATGCCTCCGCAACCCGCGAGGCGCCTTTCACAGCCAGACGGGCGCATTCATGAGCCGATCCCCTTCCGACCGCACCCGCCTGATCCGTTCGGCGACCCGCAAGCCGACGGAGGGCCGCCGCCCGGTCAATCCGCCCATCGAGCGGGCCTCGACCCTTCTGAACCCCAGCGCCTCGACCCTGCGAGATCCGTCGCTGGGCCCGGTCTACGGCATCGACGGCATGACGGTTCAGCATGAGTTGCGCGCCCTGATCGCCGAGATGGAGGGCGCGATCGACGCCTGGCTCACGCCCACGGGCCTGGCCGCCGTCACCATTCCCCTTCTGGCCCTGACGCGCCCGGGCGACACGGTGGTCGCCACCGACGCCGCCTACGGGCCCAGCCGCCGCTTTCTGGACCGGCACATGGCCGCCCGCGGTGTGACCACGCGCTATCATCCCGCCGACGCCACCACGGACCAGATCATCGGCGCCATGGACGGGGCCAAGCTGCTGCTGATCGAATCCCCCGCCTCCCTGACCTTCGAGATGATCGACGTCCCGGCCGTCGCCGCCGCGGCGCGTGAGAAGGGCGTCCTGACGGTCATGGACAACACCTGGGCCGCCGGTCTCGCCTTCCGGCCCCTCGCGCACGGCGTGGACGTCAGCGTCCAGGCGATCAGCAAATATGCGGCGGGCCACTCCGACCTGCTGATGGGCGCCGTCGCCGTCTCCGACGCGCGCATCGGCAAGGCCATCTTCAACACCATCGAGGACATGGGCTGGCACACCGCGCCCGACGAGGCCTGGCTGGCCCTGCGCGGCCTGCGCACCCTGCCGCTGCGCATGAACGAACACGCACGATCAGCCTTGCAGGTGGCGGCGTGGCTGCAGGACCGCCCCGAGGTCGCCCGCGTGCTCTACCCGCCCCTCCCCGGCTCGGTCGGCCACGACCTCTGGGCGCGCGACTATGCCGGCGCGGCGGGGCTGATGGGCGTGGTCTTCAACGGCGGAAGCGAGGCGGATGCCGAAGCCCTTCTGGACGCCCTCACCCTGTTCGGCCTCGGCTATTCCTGGGGCGGTTTCGAAAGTCTGGCGACCCATGAAACCAGCCAGATGACCCTGCGCCGCCATGCGCCCGCGCTCAAGGGGCCGCTGATCCGCCTGCACATCGGGCTGGAGGACCCCGCCGACCTGATGGCCGATCTGGACCAGGCCCTGACGGGGTGGCGCTCTAGATCATACCCTGCATGAACCGCACGCCGACCTTTTCGGCGTAGGTCTTCACCAGATCCCCGGCGGCCTGCACATCCGGGTTCTCGGATTTGCGCGCGGCGGTGAAGGGACGCTCCGCGTCGGCGATCGGGTGGCCGAACAGGGAGTTGGCGTACTGCACCTGGGCCAGAACGCGATAGTTCTCTTCCGGATGGACGCCTTTGTGCAGCGCGCTGGTGTCCACCAGGAACAGCGTTCCCGACGGCCCGGTGATGCGCGCTTCCTGATCCATCAGGCCATGCTGGGCCACCTTCTCGTCCGTATGGCGGCCGTCGGCCCACAGGGCGTCGGGACGCTCGCGGTGCGTGCCCGGGATCATGGCGTGGGGGCCGTCCTTGGGGCCCACGTCGGTCAGGTACATGAACAGCTTCACGAACCCGAGCCGGTACATGTCGTGGTGATAAAGCTGCGCCGTGTCCGACAGGTCCTTGGCGCTGACCGGCACGTTGGAGTTCACGAAGGCCACCGGCACGTCGAAGATCGGCGGCACGCCCATGTACTGATGCACGATGGTCAGCAGCAGCGGATCGGCGGCCACCTCGTACATCTCGCTGAAGCTGGTGATCCACGAGAAGTTGGACTTGATCTGGGGCGGCGCCTCGGGCGACCCCTCCAGGATCTTGGTCAGCTTGTCGCCGTGGATCGATTCCATCCGCGTCAGCACCTTGTCGCGCAGGCTCTCGACCAGGGCCGGCGGGATGGAGAATTTCGCCTTCCACATGCCGGTCTTCTGCAGCGAGCGCACCGCGCCGCGGATGGTGGTCGCCTGGTCCTCGATCTGGAACATGCTGCGGGACAGGACATATTTCTCGGACGGGACGTGGTCGGCGATCACAGAGCTGAACACCTGGTGGCTCTTGGACCGGGTCTCGGTGAAGGTCTGGCGCAGCAGCAGGTATTCGTCGTTGGTGTTGGTGCGCTTGCGGGCGTAGCCGCCATAGGCGTCGGCCATCTTCCGCACCGCATAGTTGGGCGGCAGGTACTCACCGAGATTACGGTTCAGCTCCGCTGCGGCCAGCCCCTCGACCTGGACGGAATAGTTGCGCGCCTGAACCAGAATCCTGTCGCCGAAGGCCATGGGCTTTCCCTGTACCGAAAGATCAGGCGGCAAGCTCTATGAACAAGCAGAGCGGCAAGATCGCCTGTCAGAAGCCCGGCTACGCCAAGGGCGGCGGCGAGGAGCAGACCGAGTTCCACATGTCCTCGTACGAGGAAAACTACGCCAACCTCAGGCGCATCGTGGAGATCATCACCCAGGTGCGTCCGGACGCCCGTATCGTCTTCACGGTCTCGCCGGTGCCGCTGGCCCGCACCTTCTCGGACAATGACATCGTCGCGGCCAACACCGAGGGCAAGAGCATCCTGCGCGCCGCCATCGGGGCCATCGCCCGCGACTTCGACGCCGTGACCTATTTCCCGTCCTATGAACTGGTCATGGCCAATTCGCCCTTCAGCTGGCGCGAGGACGACGGCCGCCACGTGGACAACTGGATCGTCTCCAGGATCGTCAAGACCTTCAAGGCGGCCCACTGCACCACGGGCTGAACCCGGCAACCCTCCATCCGTTCTGAGCCGACGACGGTCTCCTTGCCGGAGCGTCGCCGAATTTCGAGCCCTGACCTCATCCCCAGTTTCGAGACCAGCTTGCCAGACTCTCCCACGCCCCTGGATCACCCGCGCTTTCGCGTCTTTCCCCGCAAGTCGGAGAAGCTCGCTATTTTCTTCTCGGGCTCCAACACGGCCGATCATTCTTTCGAGTGGCTTGATACGGCCCTGCGCATCGACGCCAGCGCCATTGTCGTCAGCAACGGCCCGAACCAGTGGTATCAGGCCGGGATCGACGGCCTGGGAGGCGACCGCACCGAGGTGACCCGGTCATTCCGCCAGTGGGCGAAGCATCTCGACGCCCAAAGCCTGTACACCGTCGGCGCCGCAATGGGCGGAACCGGGGCCTTCCTGCACGGCGTCCCTCTCGCGCCCGCGTCCTGGCCTTCTCGTGCGAGACACAGATGGACCTGGTCGGCGGCAATGTGCAGCGGTTGATGGAGAAGGGGTTCACGCCGCCCGTTCCCGACCTGAGGCCCATGGTGGAAAAGGCCCGGGCGCCGATTTTCCTCTACGCCGGTGAAAGCGATCCCGTTGATCTCTATTCGGCGTTCAATCTCGCCGACCTGCCGAACGTCTTCGCGGACTCCCTGAGGCGCGTGCAGCACGGCGTCGTCAGCTATCTGCACCGCAAGGGCCGCCTCGCCCCGATGATCGACGCCTTCCTGGACAACCAGCATTTGCCGCGCATGCCCGAGGGCGGCTGGGGACTGGATGAGCAGTTCGCCGAGACACTCTATGACGCTCACCGCGCCGACATCGAACGCCGCTGGGGCGACTCGGCGCGCCTGGCGAAACGCGCGATGAACTATTACCCGCGCTCGGATTACGCCAATTACCTGCACGGCAAGGGCATGCTTCATCTGGGCAAGTTCAGCCACGCCGAGACCGCCCTGGCCGCCGCCGTGGCGCTGAACAGCGGACTGACTCCTGCCAGACTCCAGCTCGCGCGCGCCATCGAGCGGATGGGCAGGCTGGACGAAGCCGTCGCCGCCTACACCCAGATCGCCGACCACCCCATCATCGGCGGGCGCGCCAATTTCGCCCTGGGGCAGATTCACAGCCGACGTGGAGACCTGACATCCGCCCTCGCCTGCTTCCGGCGGGCGGTCGAGATGGATCCGCAGCGCGCCAATTTCCGGGCCAAGCTGCAGGAGCTGGAGGGCGGCGAAGCGGCCGCCTGACCGCTAGCCCCTGGCGCGCCCGGCAGGACTCGAACCTGCAACCGTCCGCTTAGAAGGCGGATGCTCTATCCGGTTGAGCTACGGGCGCCGTCAGGCATGCGGTGAAGTAGCGCGAAGCGCGGCGGCCGCAACGAAAAATCTCGGCTCAAGTAGCGCAAGGCGCGGTAGCCGAAACGAAAAATCGCGGCTCAAGTAGCGCAAGGCGCGGTAGCCGCAAACAAATCAATGCGTCCAGGGCTGCTTGCGGCCCGGGGCGAAATTGTCGGCGTAGGCTTTCAGGATCACCGGCGCGGCCTGCGGCTCCTGCAGCCTGAACGGGATGCCGTGCCGTTCCGCATAGGTCACCGCTTCCTCGGCCGTATCGAAGGTCAGGCGCACCTGGCCGTTCATGTCCGTGGACGATGTCCAGCCCATCAGCGGGTCGTTGGTGCGCGCCGTCGCCGGCTCGAACTCCAGAATCCAGTCGCGGGTCTTGGCGCGGCCGGACTGCATGGCGGTCTTGGCGGGACGATAGATGCGCGCGAGCATGGCGGGCCCTGAAGAATCTGAATGTCAGAAGCGGCCCAGATAGCGCGCGCCGCCGCCCCGGTCCAGCGCGCTCACGCGGCGACCGGCCTCGAGGCGTTGACGCCCAGCTTGCGCGCCACCCAGCCCAGGGTCGGCCCCTGCACCAGGCTGGACACGATCACCACGAAGAACACGATGTTGAAGATGGTCTGTGACCCGGGCACGCCCGCCACGATGGGAAAGGTCGCCAGCACGATGGGCACCGCGCCGCGCAGCCCCGCCCACGACACGAACAGCTTGGCCCGCCAGTCGAACCGCCTGAACGGCGCCAGGCAGATGAAAACGCTGATCGGCCGCGCCACCAGCATCAGCACCGCCGTCACCGCCAGACCTGGCGCCGCGACCCCGCCCAGCTGGCTGGGGAACACCAGAAGACCCAGCGTCAGGAACATCACCACCTGCGCCAGCCAGGCCAGGCCGTCCTGGAACACGCCGATGGTGCGCCGCGCCTGATACTCGCGGTTCCCCGCCACGATCCCCGCGATGTATGCCGCCAGAAACCCGTTGCCGCCCAGCACGGCGGTCAGTCCGTAGCTGAGCAGCGCCGCCCCGATGGACACGACCAGCGACATGCCGCTGGTCCGCAGCCGCATCCGCTTGATCAGCGACGGAAGGGCATAGCCGATCACCACGCCAAGCACCGCGCCCAGCCCCATCTGGGTGATGAACTGGGGCACGAAGGGCAACAGGGACGCGTCCGGCGTCGCCACCAGCACCAGCGCCGCCCCCACGAGGAAGATCGCCATGGGGTCGTTGGAGCCGGACTCCAGCTCGATCAGCCCGGTCAGATCCTCGCGCAGGTCGCCGCCCCCCTGCCCCCGCATGATGGCGAACACCGCCGCCGCGTCAGTGGACGCCACAACCGCCCCCAGCAGGAACCCCTGGGTCACCGTGAACCCCAGCAGGTAGACCGCAGCCAGGCTGACGATTCCCGCGCTGATCATGACCCCCACGGTGGACAGCATCAGCGCCGGGCCCGCCGACGGCCGCACCAGCTTCCAGTCCGTGTCCAGCCCGCCGGAAAACAGGATGAACACCAGACACGCCACCCCGATGACCTGGGCGAAGGCGTAGTCGGAGAACACGATCCCGAACGGCCCGTCCGACCCCGCGATCATGCCCAGGGCCAGGAACCCGATCATGGCCGGCAGGCCGAACCGGCTGGACAGGCTGCCCGCCAGCACCGTGGACAACAGCAGCACCGCGACCGCGAGGAAGGCGTAGTCGATGGGGTTCATGGGTTTCTTAAGGACCGGACGAATCGCGTGAAGGCAACACCCCATGCGGCGTCCCGCCGCTTGAACGCGCGTGACTCAGCCGCTAGTCAGGCGCTCCCGTTGGGGAGTAGCCGCCGGCCGCCTTGAAGGCCGGGACCACGTCAACATATTCGCGCTTCGGCGCGTGGCGCGGTCAGCGGAGGTCATCCGCCTGGCGAGACCAGCGCGTCCCACCGTCTCGCCGGCGGCGTGGGATGCGCGTCTCGTCGTCCGGCGGAGTGAGCTCATGACCCCCGGCGCCGTCGCCATCCTGTCGCTCAGCATGTCCACCGACGCCTTCGCCGCGTCCGTGGGGCGCGGCGCGGCGCACCGCCCGTCGCTGGCCCAGGCCCTGCGCGCCGGGCTGATCTTCGGGTCGATCGAAGCGGCCACGCCGGTGATCGGCTGGAGCCTGGGCCTGATCGCCGCCGGGGTGGTGCAGCAGATCGACCACTGGATCGCCTTCGTGCTGCTGGCGGGCGTCGGGGCGCACATGGTCTGGCACGGGGTTCGGCCCCAACGCGAGGAGCAGCCCCCCGTCCGCCGGGGGTTGATGCCCCTGATCGCCACCGCCGTGGGCACAAGCATCGACGCGGCCGCCGTCGGCGTGGGCCTGGCCTTCATCGGGGTGAACATCTGGATCATCGCGCTCAGCATCGGCCTGACCACCTTCACCCTGACCACCCTGGGCATGCTCATCGGCGCCCGCGTCGGCGCCCGCATCGGCAAGCACGCCGAACTCCTGGGCGGCCTCGCCCTCATCGGCATCGGCGCCTTCATCCTGGCCGAGCACATGGGTTGGATGGCCTGACGGACACCGCCTCCAGCGCACGCATCCGGCATTTTTTAACCCGTTCAGATGATTATGGGGCTCAAAGGGAGTTCTGTGATGAGTTGTGTGGCTTGCAGGGACGGCGCCGGGTTTGAGCTGCCGATCACCATGGCGTTCCAGCCCATTGTCGATGTGCGGACCGGGACCGTGTTCGCCTATGAGGCCCTGGTTCGCGGCCAGGACGGCGGCGGGGCGGGCAGCGTGCTGGCGCAGGTGTCGGCCGAAAATCGCTACGCCTTCGATCAGCTCTGCCGGACGACCGCCATCGAGTGGGCCTCGAAGCTAGACTTGGCGGCCGACGGCGCGAGCCTGTCCATCAACTTCCTGCCCAACGCCGTGTATGAGCCGCGGGCCTGCATCCGGGCGACCCTGGCCGCCGCCATGCGCACCAGCTTTCCGGTGAGCCGGATCATCTTCGAGTTCACCGAGGATGAGTCGATGGACACCGACCATATCCTCAACATCCTCCGCTCCTATCGGGCCATGGGGTTCAAGACGGCGATCGACGACTTCGGCGCCGGCTTTGCCGGGCTGGGGCTGCTCTGCAAATTCCAGCCCGACATCGTCAAACTGGACATGGCGCTCATTCGCGGCATCGACACAGACCGGGTCAAGCGCGCCATTGTCGCCAACACCCTGAATATGCTGCGCGATCTCGGCATCGACCCCGTCTGCGAAGGGATCGAGACCTTTGATGAGCACAACGCCCTGCAGGATCTCGGCGTCTCGCTGATGCAGGGTTATCTGCTCGCCAAACCCGCGGTCGAGGCCCTCCCCCCGGTCTCCTGGGCCCGCCCTGTCGAGGACATGGCCCGCACCGCATAACGGGCGTTCCGAAGGTCTGGAAAGAGCCTTCCCGGACAGGAGCCCCTGGTCGGAGCGGCAGGATTCGAACCTGCGACCCTCTGCTCCCAAAGCAGATGCGCTACCAGGCTGCGCTACGCTCCGATCAGGCGGGGCTTATAGGCATGGCCGGGCGCCGGCCGCAATCGCCCGTCTGCGCGGCTGTCTGCGAACCTCAGTCGGCGTTGTTGAAGAAGGGATGGCGGACCACGTCGCCCGGTTCGGCGCCGATCTCCTCCGTGCGGCCGGCGCGGACCTCCAGCACCCCCTTGGCGGCGCCGTAGGACGGCAGGTTCTGGCGTGAATACGGCGTGGTGTGTCGGGCGATGGAGACGATGCGTCCCTGATCGTCGATATAGACGATGTCCAGCGAGCTGGGCGTGTTCTCCATCCAGAAGCCGCGCTCGGCCATATCCGGAAACTGGAACAGCATGCCCCGGTCGTCGGCCAGGGGTTCGCGGAACATCAGGCCCCGGGCGCGCTCTTCCTCGGTGTCGGCGATCTCGACCCAGAAGGCGTGTTCGCCGCTGTCGGTGACCACGGTCAGGGCCTCCAGCGGATTGCCCGCCTCGTCCATGGGCGTGGACTGGGCGCAGGCGGCTCCCGACAGGGCCAGGGCCAGGGCGGCGGTCAGCAACAGGCGGCGGTGCATGGGCGTATCCCGGATGGCGCGATCAACGGGCGGCATTACGCCTCAGCCGCGCGCGGAAATAAACCGGAAATGCGGTCTATTCCCCGGGTTCGATCTCGGCGACCACCAGTCCCTTGGGACCCCGGGCGAAACGCACCCGCACGGTATGACCCGGCAGCAGGTCATCCAGGCCGCAGCGGCGCAAGGTCTCGATGTGGATGAAAATGTCGTCCTGGTCGCCGTCCCGCACCACGAAACCATAGCCCTTGGCGCGGTTGAACCATTTCACCGTCGCGGGCTCCATGGGACCGTCCGCCTGCACCGGCGGGCGCGTGGGGCGGCGAGTGAAGGCGTCCAGATTGCTGCTGGACCGCCGCAGGCCGTCATAGCCCGAAGCCTGGTTCGGATCGGGCTCCGCCAGATCCAGTATCTGGGTGGCCTGCCAGCCCTTTGGGCGGCGCACGGCGTCGCAGGTGATGGCGGCGCCCTCGGCGGCGGTCTCGCAGCCGTGGTCGCGCAGGCTGGAGACATGCAGCAGCACATCCTTCATGCCTGTGAGGGAAGGATCCTCAGGCACGATGAAGCCATACCCCTTGGCGGGGTCGAACCATTTGACGTGACCGGACATGCGGACCGTTTCGGCCGTGACGTCCTCATCCAATTCGTACGCTGACATAAGTCCCCCGCCTGCGACAAACCCCTTGCAGACGGATTATGCTTAACACGGTTCGGTGAACGCGGGAGAGCCAGAAAGCAAAATTTCGCGCAAAACGCGAGAAAAAATCCGCGCCACGCGTCATGATTCGCCGCGGCTCGCGGGCAAAGAAACCAGGATTTCGGGGAAACCCCGCGTGGCAGTCCCTAGGGGAATCGAACCCCTCTTTTCAGGTTGAAAACCTGACGTCCTAACCGATAGACGAAGGGACCGCTGCGCGAGAGCCGGCGATATAGCGGCCTGTTTCCGGCGTTGCAAGCGGGGTCGGACTAAAAATCGCTGGTTTCGCGACGCGGGTCGTGGGCGTCCTCGACCTCGAACTGCACACCCCGGCGGCCGTTCCAGTCATCCGCCTTCAGCCGACCGACCACGCTGAGCCCCGTCGCGCCCGACAGCAGCGCCCGCCCCAGCGGCAGGTCAGCGCAACGCCAGGCGATGGCCTTGACCGAGGCGCCGTCCGCCGCCGTCAGCCGGCAGCGCACATGGCCGCCGGTCATGGCCACGGGCTCGCGCGCCGTGACCCGGTCCAGGGCGAACAGCGGCTCGGGATTGGACGGGCCAAACGGCGCCAGGCGCTCGAAATCCTCGAACAGACTCCGGCTGGCCGCGCGACAATCGAGAATCGCATCGACATCCACCACGTCCAGAACCTCGGCCGCCGCCTGCTGGTCGGCCAGCGCCTCTTCCAGAAAGGCGCGCGCGGCCTCGATGCGGTCCCCCGCCACGGTCAGGCCCGCGGCCATGGCGTGGCCGCCGCCCGCCATCAGGTGCCCCGCTTCCCACGCAGCCTGCACCGCCCGGCCCAGGTTCACCCCCGGCTGCGACCGGCCAGAGCCCTTGCCCACGCCCGTGGCGGGATCGACCCCGATCACGATCACCGGCTTGCGCCAGCGTTCGCGCAGCCGCCCGGCCACAATGCCCACCACGCCCGGATGCCACCCCTCGCCCTCCACCACGATGATGGCGCGGTCCAGCGCGTCGGGGCCCCGGCTCTCGACCTGGCGCACCGCCGCCTCGGTCACCTCGCGCTCCACCTCGCGGCGGGACGTGTTCAGGCGTCCAGCTCGGCGGCGATGCGCGCGGCCTCGGCCGGATCGTCCGTGGACAGCAGGCGCGCGCCCAGATCGGCCCGGCCGATGCGCCCGCCCGCATTGATTCGCGGCCCGAGGATGAATCCGGCATGGCTGGCCTTGGCCGGCCCCGGCTCCATGCCCGCCACGGCCAGAAGCGCCGCCAGCCCCGGATTGCGCCAGTCCGACATGACCTTCAGCCCCAGCGCCGCCAGCGCCCGGTTGAAGCCGTTCAGCGCCGTGACGTCACAGATGGCCCCCAGCGCCGCCAGATCCAGCCACTGGCGCAGGTCCGGCTCGGCCCGCGCGGCGAACAGGCCCCGCGCCCGCGCCGCCCGGTTCAGGGCGGCCAGCAGCACGAACACCACCCCCGCCGCCGCCAGATTGCCCTGGCCCGAGTTGCAGCCCGGCCGGTTGGGATTGACCACCGCCTCGCAGGCGGGGGGCTGTTCGCGCATCAGGTGGTGATCCACCACCACCACTTTCAGGCCGATGGCCGCGGCGTGGGCCACCGCCTCCACCGCCGCCGCCCCGCAGTCCACGGTGATGACCAGGTCCGCCCCGCTCGCCTTCAGCGTCTCGAACGCCTTCGGGCTGGGGCCATACCCCTCGGTCAGGCGGTCGGGCACATAGATGGGCAGGTCCGCCCCCATGGCCCGGAACCACCGCACCAGCAGCGCCGCGCTGGAGGCCCCGTCCACGTCATAGTCGGCGAACACATGGATGCTCCGGCCCGCCGTCAGGGCGTCCAGAATGACCTCGGCGGCCTTGTCCATGTCGAGAAAGCTGGACGGATCGGGAAACAGCGCCCGCAGGGTCGGGCTCAGAAAATCCTCGCCCTGGTCCGCCGTCACGCCCCGCGCCGCCAGCGCCCGGGCCAGCGGCTCGGCCAGGCCCAGCCCCTGCATGTGGGCGCGCACCGTCTCCGCCTCGGCCGGGCGCTGAAGCCAGGCGCGGCCGGACAGGGAGCACGACACGCCCAGGAAATTCACCGCTGTCGCCACGCCGCCGTCCGCCATGCGCCCTTGTACCTCATCATCCATGCCAGTCTGGCCCGCAGGGTCGTCGGATTCGGTCGCAGGCGTGAACCGATCCTATTGCCGCGGATCAATGGGCGGCGGCGGTTCGGCGCGTTCGCGCAGGGACTGGGCGAAGGCTTCGATCTCGGCCGCTGTACGGGCCGTCGCGAGGCTCATGCGCGCGCCCGCGACCCGGCCGCGCACCGAGGCGGCCCAGGCGTCGGGATCATCGACAAAGGTCCAGTCTATGGCGGCGGCGCTCTGGCTGACCGCCTGTCCGGTCTGGTCCAGCCCGGCAACCCGCGTGGCGATCACGCCGGGCGCCGGCACGTCGGTCGGCGCGGCCGGAAAATCAGCCCAGCGCGGATACTCGCGGTTGGCGTCCACCAGATGCTGGATGCGATCGGACAACGGCGCCTGCGGATCCATCGCGGTCTGGAACGGCGCTGCGCACGCCCCGCTCAGAAGCAATCCGCCCATCACGGCGGCCCGGGCTGCATTTTTCATCGCCGATGCGTTCATCTTGAGCCCGGTCATATGCCATCATGGGGCGACGAGGAAGGGCGACGCCGCCTTGCATCGATCCAGCAGGAGCCGTTCATGGCCACGCCGCCGAAAAAGCCCGCGACACGCACCGCCAAAAAGGCCGCGCCGAAGAAGGCCGCGCCGCGCGCAGCGGCCAAGCCGAAGACCGCAAAACCGAAGACCGCAAAGCCTGCGCCGGAGCCTGAGGCCGCCGCCGCTGCGGCTACCCGCCCCCGTCCCAGCCGGACGCCTTCGCCCCCTTCGCCATCGGCGCCGAACAACGCCGCATGATCGAGACCCTGTCCCTGAACATCGCCCGGGCGGCCATGACGGCCCAGTCAGCCTTGGCCGAGGCGGCCCTCAGCCGGGCCGACCGCCCTGCGGCCCTGTCGGCCGATCCGCTCAATGTCGGCCCCGCCATGACCTCGGTCATGACCAGCCTGGCCTCCCGTCCCGAACGTCTGTTCCAGGCCCAGGCCGATCTGTTCGGCCGCTACATGACCCTGTGGACCGACACCGCCCGGCGCGCGGCGGGCGAGGACGTCCCGGTCACCGCCGCCCCCGACAAGCGGTTCAAGGACCCGGCCTGGGCCGAGAATCCCATGTTCGATGTGATGCGCCAGTCCTACCTGGTCACCGCCGACTGGATGAACACTCTGATCTCCAGCGCAGACGATGTGGACCCGCGCACCCGCCGCCGGGCCGAGTTCTTCACAAAGCTGCTGACAGACGCCTTCTCCCCGTCCAATTTTCTGGCCTCCAACCCCGCGGCGCTCAAAGCTCTGGCCGAGACCAGCGGCGAGAGCCTGGTGAAGGGCATGCAGAACTTCGCCGCCGACCTTGAGCGTGGCGGCGGCAAGCTGGCCATCAGCCAGGCGGACTACGGCAAGTTCCGCGTGGGCGAGAACGTGGCCACCAGCCCCGGCCAGGTGGTCTGGCGTGACGAACTGTTCGAGCTGATCCAGTACGACGCCGCCACCGACAAACAGCGCGCCATTCCGCTGCTGATCTTCCCGCCGTGGATCAACAAATTCTACATCCTGGACCTGCAGCCCGCGAACTCGATGATCCGCTGGCTGTCGGAGCAAGGCTTCACCGTCTTCGTCTGTTCGTGGGTCAATCCCGACGCCGACAAGGCCGCCTTCGGCTTCGACGACTATCTGGAAAAGGGCATCTACCGCGCCACCTCCAGGGTCATGGAGCAGTGCGGCACGGATCGGCTCAACACCGTCGGCTACTGCATCGGCGGCACCCTGATGGGCGCGGCCATGGCCCATATGGCGGCGAAGGGCGACGAGCGGATCAACGCCTGCACCTTCTTCGCCGCCCAGCATGATTTCGAGGAGGCCGGCGACCTCCTGCTGTTCACGGACGACCACTGGCTGGCCGAGATCGAGGGCATGATGGACGAGGCCGGCGGCGTCCTGCCGGGCAGCGCCATGGCCGACACCTTCAACGCGCTCCGGGCCAACGACCTGATCTGGTCGTTCTTCGTTTCCAACTATCTGATGGGCAAGGATCCGCCGTCCTTTGACCTGCTGTTCTGGAACGCCGACCAGACCCGCATGCCCAAGGCCCTGCACATGGCCTATCTGCGCAAGATGTACGGCCAGAACGCCCTGGCCCGGGGCGACTTCGAGATCGGCGGCGTCCGCGTGGACCTGTCGAAGGTCAGGACGCCCATCTACGCCCAGGCCAGCCGCGAGGACCACATCGCGCCCATGAACTCGGTCTATCGCTCGACGAAGCTGTTCGGCGGGCCGGTGACCTACACCCTGGCCGGCTCCGGCCACATCGCGGGCGTGGTCAACCACCCGGCGGCGGTGAAGTACCAGCACTGGACCAATCCGGACCTGCCCGACACCCTTGCGGAATGGCAGGCGGGCGCCGAGCAGCACCCGGGCTCCTGGTGGCCGCACTGGGCCGCATGGCTGCATGAGCGGTCCGGCGACTGGGTTGACGCCCGCGATCCGAAAAAGGGCGCCCTGAAGCCCATCGAGCCGGCGCCCGGCGCCTATGTGAAGGTGAAATCTTGAAGCGTATCGATCCCAACGTCCTCCTGGCCATAACCACCCTGTTCGCTGTGGCCCTGCTGGTCATGAGCGCCACCATCTTCGGCCCTGCCGATCCGCCCTGGCGCTATGTGGCCACGGCGGCGGTGGTGACGGTGGTTTTCCTTGTTCTTCAGCCCTTCGTGCCCCGCTTCATGAAGATGAAGAAGGGTCCGCTGGTGATCGCTGAAGCGCCCAGTTCAGCGGTCTGGGCCGCCATCTATCCGGGCCTGATCATCCTCGCCGCCGCCCTGCCCCCGCTGTTTCCGGGCGTCAGTTTCGGCCTGGCCGTGGTGATCGCGGCGGTGTTCCTCGGCTCCACCATCGAGTCCGCCATCATGAGCCTGCGCAAGGCATAACCTTCTCCCGATGGGAGAAGGGGGAACCCGCGCACCGGAGCGCGTCAGCGCGGAGGTCCTTGCGCGGGGGATGAGGGTCGGGCGCGGCGGCCTCCTATGTGCTGGCGCGCCAGATGGGCGGAGACGCGCCCCTGATGGCGGCGGTGGTGGCCTTCACCACCCTGGGCGCCCTGTTCACCATGCCCCTGATGCTGTTCCTGTTCGGATTCCTGTGACCGAAGCGTCGCGGCGCTGGCGTTCGGCGGGACTCAGCCCTATAGCGAGGCCTCGATGACCCAGGCCGTCACCGATCTTGTCCGTTCACGGCTGACGCCGTTTCCCCGGGCCCATTTCAATTCCGCCGGCGATCTGAATCCCGTGACGCTGACCGCGTTGCTGGATCTGGCCGACGCCTGCGTGGATGTGAACCGTCAGGGGGCCAAGGCGCTGGACCTGATGCGCGGGCGCACGGTGGTCAATCTGTTCTTCGAGAACTCCACCCGCACCTCGGCTTCTTTCGAGATCGCGGCCAAGCGGCTGGGCGCCGACGTGGTCAGCATGAACCCGCGCACCTCCTCGGTGGCCAAGGGCGAGACCCTGATCGACACGGCCATGACCCTGAACGCCATGAAGCCGGACATTCTGGTGGTGCGCCACTCGGCGTCCGGCGCGGCGGAGTTGCTCTCCCAGAAGGTGGCTGCGCCGTGGTCAACGCCGGCGACGGTCGCCACGAACATCCGACCCAGGCCCTGCTGGACATGCTGAGCCTGCGCCGCGCCTTTGGCGACGTGGGCGGGCTGACCGTGGCCATCTGCGGCGACGTGGCCCACAGCCGGGTGGCGCGCTCGAACGTGGCCCTGCTTTCCATGATGGGGGTGCGGGTGCGCCTGATCGGCCCGCCGACCCTGGTTCCCGGCGACGCCGACCGCTGGGGCTGCGAGGTGTTTCACGACATGCGCGAGGGGCTGAAGGGCTGCGACGTGGTGATGATGCTGCGCCTGCAGCTGGAGCGCATGGACGGCGCCCTGGCCCCATCGACCCGCGAATACTACCGTTTCTGGGGGCTGGACGCCGAGAAGCTGGCCTGGGCGGCGCCCGGGGCCAGGGTGATGCACCCCGGCCCCATGAACCGGGGCGTCGAGATCGACTCCGGCGTCGCCGACGACCCGGCCGTCTCCCTGATCCAGGATCAGGTGGAGATGGGCGTGGCGGTGCGCATGGCGGTGCTGGCCTCCCTGTCCGCGCGGCAGGAGGCGGAACGATGAGCGGCCCATCCTCCAAGGCTTTGGCGATCATCAACGCCCGGCTGGTGGACCCGGCTGGCGACTATGACGGTCCCGGCGCAGTGCTGATCCAGGACGGCCGCATCGTCGAGGTCATCCACGGCGCCGCGACCCGGACCCCGGACGGGGTCGAAATCATCGACGCGGGCGGCATGGTGCTGGCGCCGGGCCTGATCGACATCCGGGTCAAGACCGGCGAGCCAGGGGCCGAGCCCAAGGAGACCCTGAAGTCGGCCAGCCTTTCGGCGGCGGCGGGCGGCGTCACCACTATCGTCATCCAGCCGGACACCGATCCGGCCGTGGACGACCCGGCCATGGTCGACTTCATCCAGCGGCGGGGCGCGGCCCTGAACCTGGTCAATGTGCGCGCGGCGGGCGCCGCCACGCGCGGGCTGGACGGCGAGCGCATGGCCGAAATCGGCCTGATGGCCGAGGCCGGGGCGCTGTATTTCACTGACGGCGACCGGGTCATCGCCAACAGCCGCACCCTGCAGCGGGTGATGAGCTACGCCTCGGCGTTCAACGCCCTGATCGCCCACCGCCCGGCGGACCCGTGGCTGTCCGAGGGCGCCTGCGCCACCTCGGGCGAACTGGCCACGCGGCTGGGTCTGTCGGGCGCGCCGGCCATTGCCGAGCGCATCCAGCTGGAGCGCGATCTGGCGCTGGTCGAACAGACCGGCGCCCGGTTCCTGGCCGACCAGATTTCGACCGAGGCGGCGCTGGACTGCCTGGCCCGCGCCCGCGCCCGCGGGCTCGAGGTCGCCGCCAGCGTTTCGATCAACCACCTGTGCTTCAACGAGGTGGACATCGGCGATTACCGCACCTTCTACCGGCTGGACCCGCCCCTGCGCGCCGAGAGCGACCGCCAGGCCATGATCGAGGCTGTGCGCGAGGGGCTGATCGACGTCATCACCTCGGCCCACACCCCGGCCCCGGCCGAGGACAAGCGCCGTCCGTTCAGCGAGGCGGCGCCCGGCGCCGTGGGGCTGGAAACCCTGCTGCCCGCCGTGCTCAGCCTGCACCACGAGGCGGGGCTGGACCTGATCGACATCCTGCGACCCCTGACCAGCGGCCCGGCGACCCTGCTGGGGCTGGAGGCGGGCGAGCTGCAGGCGGACGCTCCGGCCGACCTGGTTCTGTTCGATCCCAATGCGCCGGTGGTCATCAACGCCGACAAACTCCGCTCCAAGTCCAAGAACTCGCCCTTCGACGGACGCGTGCTGCAGGGCAAGGTCTTGCTCACCGTCGTCGGCGGGCGCATCGTGCACGACGCACGTTAAAGGGGCATTCGGGTGCAGGATCTGGTCGGACCGGCGATGCTGACGCTGGGGCTAACGGCCCTTGGCGGATACCTGCTGGGCTCCATTCCGTTCGGAGTGGTCCTCACCCGCGCGGCGGGCGCAGGCGACGTGCGCAGCATCGGCTCGGGCAATATCGGCGCGACCAATGTGCTGCGCACCGGCCGCAAGGATCTGGCCCTGGCCACCCTGCTGCTGGACGCGGGCAAGGGCGCGGCCGCCCTGCTGATCGCGCGCTGGCTGTTCGACAACGAGGCCGTAGCCGTCATCGCCGGCGGCGCGGCCTTCCTCGGCCACCTGTTCCCGGTCTGGCTGGGTTTCAAGGGCGGCAAGGGGGTGGCCACCTTCTTCGGCCTGATCATCGCCGCCGCCTGGCCGTTGGGCCTTATGGCCGGCGCCACCTGGCTGATCGTGGCCTTCGCCCTGAGATATTCGTCGCTGGCGGCCCTGATGGCCTCGGCCGCCACGCCCCTCTATGCGCTGCTCCCCCTCGCGGCCCTGGGCCTGCCCGCCCCGGCCCCCATCCTGTTCCTGAGCGTGTTCACCGCCGTGCTGATCTGGATCCGGCACCATGAGAACATCGGCCGGCTGATTAAGGGGACGGAGCCCCGTATCGGGTCCAGGTCGAAGTGACCCCGGCGGCGGACGAGGCCGAACGCTTCGCCCGCCTGCGGTTGGCCCGCACCGACCGCGTCGGTCCGGTGGCCTATTCCCAGTTGATGCAGCGCTACGGCACGGCCCGCGAGGCGCTGGACGCCCTGCCGGATCTGGCGCGACGGGGCGGCGGCGGACACGCCCTGCCGGATGAGGATGTCGTCCAGGCTGAGCTCGACGCGGGCGAAGCGGCGGGCGCACGCCTGCTGCTGCTGGGCGACCCCGACTATCCGCCGCAGCTGGCCGCGCTGGACCCGCCCCCGCCCCTGCTTTGGACGCGGGGCGACACGGCCCTGCTCAACCGCGACAACCTCGCCGTCGTCGGCGCGCGCATCGCCTCGGCAGGCGGCCAGAGGATTGCGCGAGGCCTCGCCGCCGGACTTGGTCAGGCGGGCTTCGTCGTGGTGTCGGGCCTGGCCCGCGGCATCGACGGCGCCGCGCACGAAGGCGCCCTGCCGACCGGAACCGTCGCCGTGCTGGGCGGGGGCGTGGACGACATCTATCCGGCCGAGCACGCCGCGCTTTACGAAAGTCTGGTCGATCAAGGCTGTATCGTCTCGGAAAGCCCCATGGGCGCGAAGGCGCAGGCGCGCGACTTTCCCCGCCGCAACCGCATCATCTCGGGCCTGGCCAAGGGCGTGATCGTGGTGGAGGCCGAACTGCGATCCGGCTCGCTGATCACCGCACGGCTGGCGGGCGAACAGGGGCGCGACGTGTTCGCCGTGCCCGGCTCACCGCTCGACCCGCGCTCGAAAGGCCCCAACGAACTGCTGCGTCAGGGCGCGATCCTGTGCGAGGGCGTGGACGATGTTCTGAACGCCTTCAACGGCCTGCGCACCCTGCTGGAGCCGGATGCCCCCGCGTGGGAGCCCGGGCCCATCGACGCGGATCTGGACCTGATCGAACGCCTGGCCGCCCTGCTCTCGCCCGTTGCCGCGCCCCGGGACGAACTGGCCCGCGCCGCCGGCGCCTCCATCGGCGACGCCAACGCCGCACTGCTGGAACTGACCCTGGCGGGCCGCGCGGTTCTGTTGCCGGGGGGCATGGTCGCAGCGGCCTGACCAGAGCGATCAAGGCAAGCGCCGCAGGCTTGGCGATTGACACCGGCGCCGGACCCCACCACGTTCGCGCTCCCCTCCTCCCAGACTGCGACTTCATGAACCTCGTCATCGTCGAAAGCCCGGCCAAGGCCAAAACCATCAACAAGTACCTGGGCCCGGACTACCATGTGCTGGCCTCCTACGGCCACGTGCGGGACCTGCCGTCCAAGGACGGATCGGTGAAGCCGGACGAGGACTTCGCCATGTCCTGGGAGATCGACGCCAAGGCCTCCAAGCGGCTCAACGAGATCGCCGAGGCGGCCAAATCCTCCGACCGCATCATCCTGGCCACCGACCCCGACCGCGAGGGCGAGGCCATCAGCTGGCATGTGCTCGAGATCCTCCAGAAGAAGAAGGCCGTGAAGGACGCGGTCGTCCAGCGCGTCACCTTCAACGCCATCACCAAGTCGGCGGTGCTGGAGGCGATGGCCCAGCCCCGCGACATCGACATGGAGCTGGTGGAGGCCTATCTGGCCCGCCGCGCCCTGGACTATCTGGTGGGCTTCACCCTGTCGCCGGTGCTGTGGCGCAAGCTGCCGGGCGCCCGGTCGGCAGGACGTGTGCAGTCCGTCGCCCTTCGCATCGTCGTCGACCGCGAGATGGAGATCGAGCGGTTCAAGGCGCAGGAGTACTGGTCGGTCGAAGCGGACCTGACCGCCGACAGTCCGCCGTTCACCGCCCGTCTGGTCAAGCACGCCGGCAAGCGGGTCCAGCGCCTGGACATCACCGACGAAGCGACGGCCCAGGCCGCCCGCGCCGCCATCGAAGCCGGCGCCTTCACCATCCGCTCGATCGAGAAGAAGCCGGTCAAGCGCAACCCGTCGCCGCCCTTCACCACCTCGACCCTGCAGCAGGAAGCCTCGCGCAAGCTGGGCTTCACCGCCCAGCGCACCATGCAGGCGGCGCAGAAGCTTTACGAAGGCGTGGACGATCAGGGCGGCCTGATCACCTACATGCGGACCGACGGGGTCTATGTGACCCCCGAGGGCATCGCCCAGGCGCGAGAAGTCATCGGCGAACGTTTCGGGCCCGCCTATGTCCCGTCCGAGCCGCGCTACTACAAGACCAAGGCCAAGAACGCCCAGGAAGCGCACGAAGCCATCCGCCCCACCAATATCGCCCGCGCCCCGGAGACCCTGCGCCTGGATGGCGACCTGCAGCGGCTCTACGAGCTGATCTGGAAGCGCATGGTCGCCAGCCAGATGGAGCAGGCGCGACTGGACCGCACCACGGTGGATATCGAAACGTCCGACGGCCAGACCGGCCTTCGCGCCACTGGCCAAGTGGTGGCTTTCGACGGCTTCATCGCCGTTTATGAGGAAGGCCGCGACGAGCGGGTCAAGGGCGCCGAAGACGAGGACGACGACGGCGGTCGCCTGCCCGCGCTGAAGGAAGGCGCTGCGGCCAGGCCGGAAGCGATCCGCACGGAACAACACTTCACGGAGCCGCCGCCGCGCTATTCCGAGGCCACCCTGGTCAAGAAGCTGGAGGAGCTGGGCATCGGGCGACCCTCCACCTACGCCTCGATCCTGACCACCCTGCGCGACCGCGAATACGTCCGAATGGACAAGAACCGGTTCTATCCCGAGGACAAGGGACGGCTGGTCACGGCGTTCCTGGAGCAGTTCTTCGCCCGCTGGGTGGAATACGACTTCACCGCCGCGCTGGAGACCCAGCTGGACGAGGTGTCGGCGGGCGAACTGGACTGGAAGCTGCTGCTGCGCCGGTTCTGGGACGACTTCCACGCCGCCACCCAGGCGGCGGGCGAACTGCGCACCACCGCTATCCTCGATCATCTGAACGACGCCCTGGGCCCGCACATCTTCCCGGACAAGGGCGATGGGACCGACCCCCGCGCCTGTCCCTCCTGCGCCGACGGCCGCCTGAGCCTGAAGACCAGCCGCTTCGGCGCCTTCATCGGCTGCTCCAACTATCCGGAGTGCCGCTACACCCGCCCCGTGGCCTCGCCTGACGCGGGCGAGAACGGCGAGAACGGCGGCGACCGCGAACTGGGCCTGGATCCCGAGACCGGCCAGCCGGTGCACCTGAAGATCGGCCGCTTCGGTCCCTATGTGGAGACCACCCCGCCGGAAGCCGAGAAGCCCAAGCGCTCATCGTTGCCCAAGGGCTGGTCGCCCGCGTCGGTCGACCTTGAAAAGGCCCTGCGTCTCCTGCGCCTGCCGCGCGAGGTCGGGACCCACCCGGAAGACGGCAAGCTGATCACCGCAGGTCTGGGGCGCTACGGCCCCTTCGTGGCCCACGAGGGCACCTATGCGAACCTGTCGGACATCGAGGAGGTGTTCGACGTGGGTCTGAACCGCGCCGTCGCCCTGTTGGCCGAGAAGCGCGCGAGCCGCGGCGCGGGCCGCGGCGGGGCCATGGCGCCGCTGAAGGATCTGGGCGCGCACCCCGAGACGGGCGATCCGATCCACGTCATGGCCGGGCGCTACGGCCCCTATGTGAAATCGGGAAAGATCAACGCCACCCTGCCCAAGGGAACCGCGCCCGAGGACCTGACCCTGGAAGCGGCTTTGCCCTTGTTGGCCGCCAAGGCGGCAAGCGCGCCGGCGAAGAAGAAGGCGGCGCCCAAGAAGGCGGCGGCGAAGAAGGCTCCAGCGAAGAAAACAACGGCGAAAAAGCCGGCGGCGAAGAAGAAGGCGGCCGAGGACTGACGCTGCGCCTTGCGGCCGTCACACCGACTTGCCACAACCACCGGCATGAGTGACGCCTCTCCCATCGCCGACCGTACCACCGGCCAGGAGGTCCCCTCCTCCCATGCTCGCCCGCTAAAGCTCGACGAGGCGCTGCTGGCTTCGCCCGAGCGGTTCTTCAACCGCGAACTGTCGTGGCTGGCGTTCAACGCACGGGTTCTGGAAGAAGCAGCCAACCCCGCGCACCCCCTGCTGGAGCGGGTGCGGTTCCTGTCCATCTCGGCCAACAACCTGGACGAATTCTACATGGTCCGCGTGGCGGGCCTGAAAGGCCAGGTGCGTCAACGGCTGCGCGTGGTCTCGGCCGACGGTCTCACGCCCGCCGAGACGCTGGAGAGCATCAACACCGCCGCCGGCGCCCTGATGGCCGAACAGCAGGCCCAGTGGCGGGCCCTTTGGCGGGAGTTGAAGGACGCCGGCATCGAGGTGGTCGATCCCGCCAAGATCACCAAGACCGAGCGCGATCGGCTGGAGCCGGAGTTCCTCAACCAGCTGTTCGCCGTCCTGACGCCCCTGGCCATCGACCCGGCGCATCCCTTCCCCTTCCTGCCCAACCTGGGCTTCTCGCTGGCGCTGAAGCTGCGTCGGGAACGGGACAACCGCATCCTCTACGCCCTGGTCCCCGTGCCGACCCAGGTGCGGCGCTTCTGGGAGTTGGCCACCGACGGGCGCTCGGTGAAGGGACGGCGGCGGTTCGTGACGCTGGAAGCCCTGCTGCTGCTGTTCATCGACCACCTGTTCCCCGGCTGCGAGGTTCTGGAGAAGGGCGTGCTGCGCCTGATCCGGGATTCCGACATCGAGATCGAGGAAGAGGCCGAGGATCTGGTGCTGGAGTTCGAAGAGGCGCTGAAGCAGCGCCGCCTGGGCTCGGTGGTGCGGGTGAAGATCGAGGCGTCCATGCCGGAGGACCTCAAGAACTTCATCATCCGCGAGCTGGACGCCGCGCCGCAGGACGTGGTCATGGTCGACGGCATGCTGGGTCTGGCCCAGTTGTCGGAGCTGATTCCCGGCGACCGGCCCGAGCTGAAATTCCCGCCCTTCGAGCCGCGCTATCCCGAGCGGGTCCGCGACCAGGGCGGCGATGTCTTCGCGGCGATCCGCGAGAAGGACATCCTGATCCACCACCCGTTCGAGAGCTTCGACGTGGTGGTCCAGTTCCTGCGTCAGGCCGCCCGCGACCCTAACGTCATCGCCATCAAACAGACCCTGTACCGCACCTCCAAGGACAGCCCCATCGTCGCCGCCCTCATCGAGGCGGCCGAAAACGGCAAGAACGTCACCGCCCTGGTGGAGATCAAGGCGCGCTTCGACGAGGAGGCCAACCTGCGCTGGGCGCGGGCCATGGAGCGGGCGGGCGTCCACGTCGTCTTCGGCTTCGTGGAGTACAAGACACACGCCAAGCTGAGCGTGGTGGTGCGGCGCGAGGCCGACGGGCTGAAGACCTATGTGCACGCGGGCACGGGCAACTATCACCCGGTCACGGCCAAGGTTTACACCGACCTGTCGCTGTTCTCGACCGATCCCGGCATCGGGCGCGACGCGGTCAAGGTGTTCAACTACATCACCGGCTATGCCCAGCCCGGCGAGATGGAGCGCCTGATCGTTTCGCCGCTGCGGATGAAGCTGTCCCTGATCCGCATGATCGAGCAGGAAATGGAGTCCGCGGGCGCGGGCAAGCCCGCCGCCATCTGGGTCAAGATGAACTCGCTGGTCGATCCCGAGATTATCGACACGCTCTACCGCGCCAGCCAGGCCGGGGTCAGCATCGACATGGTCATCCGGGGCATCTGCTGTCTGCGCCCCGGCGTGCCGGGCCTGTCGGAGAACATCCGGGTCAAGTCAATCATCGGCCGCTTCCTTGAGCACAGCCGCATTGTGGCCTTCGCCAACGGCCACGCCCTGCCCAGCGACAAGGCCCGGGTCTACATCTCATCCGCCGACTGGATGACCCGCAATCTGGATCGCCGGGTCGAGGTCATGGCGCCCGTGACCAACGCCACGGTGCACGATCAGGTGCTGGACCAGATCATGGTCGCCAACCTCAAGGACGACGCCCAGAGCTGGGTTCTGGATTCTTCCGGGAACTATCACCGGGTCAAACCCGCTGATCCCGAGCGCCCCTTCTCCGCACACGACTATTTCATCAAGAACCCCAGCCTGTCGGGCCGGGGGCGCAAGGTGAAGGTGCTGCCCAAGGTGATCACGTTTGACCGTCCCTATCGATAGGCCTCCGCCGGGCAAGGTGGATGGACGCGACGGCCGCGACGACGTGGCGGTCATCGACGTGGGCTCCAACTCGGTTCGCCTGGTCCTGTACCGGCTCGAGGGCCGGGCCATCTGGACGGTCTACAACGAGAAGGTTCTGGCGGGTCTGGGACGCGACATCGCCGCCACCGGCCGCCTGTCGCCCGAAGGGGTGAAGATGGCGCTGCCGGCGTTGCGCCGCTTCGCTTCCATCGTCGAGGGGGTGCGCCCGGCCGCCGTCCTGACCGCCGCCACCGCCGCCGTGCGCGACGCCGAGGACGGCGAGGAATTCCGCCAGCGCGTGGCCGCCGAGACCAGCCTTCAGGTGCGTGTCCTGACCGGCGAGGAGGAAGCCCGCTATGCGGCCCTGGGCGTGCTGGCCGGAGCGCCGGACTCCGAAGGGATCGCCGCGGACCTGGGCGGCGCCAGCCTGGAGCTTTGCCGGGTCGGCGGCGGCAAGGTCGAGGGCGGGGTGACCCTGCCGCTGGGTCCGTTCTCCCTCGCTACGCCCGAGGGATTTGACGCCGATCACGCCCGCGCCCTGATCGCCGAGCGCCTGAAACCCATGGCCCGGGACTATTCCGGCGCCGTGCTGCACGCGGTGGGCGGCGGCTGGCGCAGCCTGGCCCAGATCCACATGTCCATGGTCGATCACCCGCTGCGGATCGTGCACCAGTACGCCATGACGGCCCAGCAGGCCCACGACACCGCCCATCTGGTGGCCCACCAGTCGCCCGCCTCACTGGCGCGCACGCCGGGGGTGTCCAAGCGGCGGGTGGAGACCCTGCCCTACGCCGCCCTGGTGCTGGAGGGGCTGCTGGAGCATTGCGGATTCAACCGGGTGGAGTTTTCGGCCTGGGGTCTGCGCGAGGGGCTGCTGTTCGAAAGCCTGGCGCCGTCGCTGGTGTCCGCCGATCCTCTCTTGGCCAGTTGCGAGGCCATCGGGCTGCGCCAGGGCGTGTCCCCCGGCCTGCCCGGGGCGCTGGAAGGCTGGCTGACGGGCGTCATGGCCGCCCTGCCGACCGCGTTCGGCGAGGAGCGGGACGGCGTCCTGACCGCCGCCGCCTGCCGCCTGGCCGATGTGGGAGCCCGGCTTCATCCGGACCACCGGGTAGAATTGGCGTTCGATCAGGTGCTGCGTGCGCCCGCGCCGGGCCAGACCCATGCCGAGCGGGCCTTCCTGGCAAGCACCATCAACGCCAGATACGGCGGATCGGCCGAGACCCCGGCGCCGCGCGTCGTCGAACGCCTGCTGAATGACGACCAGAGGCTGCGCGCCCGAGCCCTTGGTCTGGCCATGCGGCTGGGCAGCGACATGTCGGTGCGGTCGCCGCAAATCCTGGCCAGCACGGTGGTCAGTCTGAAGGGCGGCGTCCTGCGGCTGAAGGCGACAGCCGATCACGCCGACGCCCTGCTCGGCGAACAGACCCGGCGGCGCGTCAAGGCGCTGGCCGAAACCCTGGGCGCCACATTCGAAATCGGCTGACGGAAGGAACGATCATGGCGGTGACAGGCATAGGCGGACTGTTCTTTCGGTCGAAAGATCCGAAGGCGCTGGCCGACTGGTATGTGAAGCATCTCGGCGTGGGCCCCACCGAGGACAATCCCTGGATCTGGCCGCAACAGGCCGGACCGACGGTGTTCGCGCCGTTCAAGGCCGACAGCGACTACTTCCCCGCCGATCGCCAGTGGATGATCAATTTCCGGGTTGACGACCTGGACGGCCTCATCGCCTCGTTGAAGGCGGCCGGGATCGAGGTGCTGACCAAGGCGGAATGGGACGCGCCCGAGGTGGGTCGATTCGCCCGCATACACGACCCCGAGGGCAATCCGATCGAGTTGTGGGAGCCCACGGCAGAATAGAAGCCGTCAGTTTTCGATCTCGACCACCTCGACCTTGGCCCCGTTCAGGACCAGGGCGATCTCGCCACGCTTGAGCTTGAGCGCGTCCTCGCCGAACAGCTGACGCCGCCAGCCCTTCAGGGCATCCACGTCGGCGTCGTCGCTGAGCGCGATCTTCTCCAGGTCCGAGACATTGGCCAGCAGCTTGGTGGCCACATTGGCCTGTTCCGACTTGGCCTTGAGCAGCACCTTCAGCAGTTCCACCACCGAAGCCGGGGCCGGTTCCCGGCCGGCGGGCTTCTGGATCTCGGGCGCGTGCTCCTCGGGGTTTTTCAGCACGTCGCGCAGGACCTCGATCAGATCCTGCCCCAGGCGTGAACCGCCGAATCCCTTGGGCGGGGCGCGCAGACGGCTGAAGGCGTCCGCGTCGGTGGGGGCCTGGGTGGCGATTTCGTCGATGGCGTCATCCTTGAGGATGCGGCCGCGGGGCTGGTCCCGTTCCTGCGCCGCGCGCTCGCGCCAGGCGGCCGTCGCCTGAAACGCGGCAAGGTACTTGGCGGAAAACCGCTTGGGCTTCAGGCGCTTCCAGGCGTTTTCGGGACTGGTGTCGTAAAGCGCCGGATCGATCAGCGCCTCCATTTCCTGCGACACCCAGTCCAACCGCCCCTCGCGCGCCAGACGGTCCCGCAACCGGGGATACAGCGCCGCCAGGTGGGTCACGTCGCCCAGGGCATAGGTCAGTTGGGACTCCGACAGGGGACGACGCGCCCAGTCGGTGAAGCGGCTGCCCTTGTCCACGTCCTTCTTGAGCATCTGCCGGACCAGCGAATCATAGGCCACCTGATCCCCGAAGCCCGCCGCCATGCCCGCCACCTGGGTGTCGAACAGCGGCGTGGGCATGGCCCCCAGCTTGTTGAATATCTCCACGTCCTGGCGCGCGGCGTGGAAAACCTTGGTGATCGCGGGATCGCGCAGCAGATCCAGGAACGGCGTCAGGTCCAGGCCTTCCGCCATCGGATCGATAATGCTCGCATTCACCGGCGTCGCCGCCTGGATCAGGCACAGGCGCGGCCAGTAGGTCGTCTCCCGCATGAACTCGGTGTCGACCGTGATGAATTCGGAACCGGACAGCTGGTCGCAGAACTCGGCCAGCGCCTCATTTGTGGTGATCGGCGTCATGAGGATGCTATAGCCCGGCGCTAGCCGGTCGTGGCAAGAGCGCGACCCACATTCCGACACGATTTCGAAGGCCCGCGTGACATGAGCGCATCGAACGACACCCGCCCCAACGGCCTGACCTATGCGCAAGCAGGGGTGGACATCGACGCGGGCGAACGGCTGGTCCAGGCCATCAAACCCTTGGCGAAGTCCACGGCGCGGCCGGGCGCAGAGCCCTCGCTGGGCGGATTCGGGGCCCTGTTCGACCTGAAGGCGGCCGGATTCATCGACCCCCTGATCGTGTCGACCACCGACGGCGTCGGCACCAAGCTGAAGATCGCCATCGAGACGGGCCTGCACGGCGGCGTCGGCGTCGATCTGGTGGCCATGTGCGTCAACGACCTGCTGGCCCAGGGCGCCGAGCCCCTTCTGTTCCTGGACTATTTCGCCACCGGCAAGCTGGACGTGGAGGCCGCGACCCAGGTCGTGGCGGGCATCGCCGAGGGCTGTCGTCAGGCCGGCTGCGCCCTCGTCGGCGGCGAGACGGCCGAAATGCCGGGCATGTACGGCGACGGCGACTACGATCTGGCGGGATTCTCCATGGGCGCCGTGGAGCGGGGGCACGTGCTGCCCCGACTGGACCTTCAGAACACCGGCGACGTGATCATCGGCCTGGCCTCGTCGGGCCCGCACTCCAACGGCTATTCGCTGGTCCGCAAGGTGGTGGAGAAATCCGGCCTGAAGTGGGGCGACGAAGCCCCCTTCTCTCCCGGCCACACCCTGGCCGAGGCGCTGATGGCCCCAACGCGCATCTATGTGAAATCCATCGTGCCGCTGATGAAGGCCGGATTGATCAAGGGCGGCGCCCACATCACCGGCGGCGGCCTGATCGAGAACCCGCCCCGCTGCATCGCCGAAGGGCTGAAAGCCTCTTTCGACTGGGACGCCTGGCCCCTGCCCCACGTGTTCCAGTGGCTGGCCGAGACCGGCGGGATCAGCGACCACGAAATGCGCCGCACCTTCAACTGCGGCGTGGGCTTCATCCTGATCGTCAGCCCCGAGAATGCCGAGCCCGTTCTGGCGTCGCTGCTGAACGCGGGCGAAGCCGCCTTCGTCTGCGGCCAGCTGGAAGCGGCCTGATCCCGGCATGCCCGGCTGTGGTCACGATCATGCGCCGCCGCACGCAAAGACGGGCAAGTCCCGCGTCGCCATCCTGATCTCGGGCGCGGGCTCCAACATGGCCGCCATCATCGAAGCGGCGAAGGCGGCGGACTATCCGGCCGAGATCGCCGTGGTCATCTCGAACAACCCCGACGCGCCGGGCCTGGCGCTGGCTCGGGCGGCGGGGATCGAGGCGCTGGCCATCGACCATCGCCCGTTCGGCAAGGAGCGCCATGCTCACGAACTGGCCATCGACGCCGCCCTGCGTCTGCGCGGGGTCGAGGTGGTGGTGCTGGCCGGCTACATGCGCATCCTGACCGCTCATCTGGTGCGGGCGTGGGAAGGGCGGATGCTCAACATCCACCCCAGCCTGCTGCCGAAATATCCCGGTCTGGACACCCACGCCCGGGCCATCGCGGCGGGGGATGCGGAGGCGGGCTGCACCGTGCATCTGGTGACCGAGGGCGTGGATGAAGGTCCGGTGCTGGGTCAGGCCCGCGTGCCCGTAGAGGCTGAAGACACGGCCGAAACCCTGGCCGCGAGAGTCCGCACGGTGGAACACCGGCTCTATCCCGAGACCCTGGCCACCTTCATCCTGCAAAGAAAAACGGCGCCGGTCTGAGACCGACGCCGCTTCCCTTCTGAAGATATGTCCGACGCCTAGTCGGGCCGGGCCGCGCCCGCCGCGCCGCCGAGGACGGCGCCGGCAACAGTGGACTCAGTGTTGCCGCCGATGGCCTGGCCGGCTGCGGCGCCCGCGATGGCGCCGGTGGCCGCGCGTTGCTCCATCGTCGTGCCGCAAGCGGCGAGAAGCGCCACGGCGCCCACGACGGGGATGAATTTGATGATCGTCTTCATGGCGTTGTTCTCCGTGAGAGAGGCCACAAAAACGATCCCCCGTCGTGACGGTTCCTCGAAAAACGGCGATCAGCCGACGATGTCGGCGTCCGTGAAGAACTGGGCGATCTCGAGCCTGGCGTTTTCCTGGCTGTCCGAACCGTGCACCGAGTTCTCGCCGACGTTTTCGGCGTACAGGGCGCGGATGGTGCCGGGGGCGGCGTCCTTGGGGTTCGTGGCGCCCATGACTTCGCGGTAGCGGGCCACGGCGTTCTCGCCTTCCAGAACCTGCACCACCACCGGCGCGGAGGTCATGAATTCCACCAGTTCGCCATAGAACGGGCGCTCGGCGTGAACTTCGTAGAACTTCTTGGCCTGGTCTTCGGTCATCTGGATGCGGCGCTGGGCGACGATGCGCAGGCCCGCGTCCTCGATCACCGCGTTGACCTTGCCGGTCAGATTGCGACGGGTGGCGTCCGGCTTGATGATCGAGAAGGTGCGTTCGGTCATGGGAGTGACTTCTTGGGTTTGGTGGTTTGAGGGTCGCGGGCTTATAGACGCGCCGCTGCCGGTTTCCAACTGGGAGCGTTCTTCCTTTTCGGCCCTGTCGCCCGGCGCGTTGCGCCTTGCTGCTTGTGGGCATCTCCGTTTGCCTGCTCACCTCCCTCCTGACTGATTGTTCGCCTGCATGCTCCAGATCACCGAACTGACCTTCAACGCCTGGGGCCGGAAATTCCTCGAGGATGCCTCCGTCTCCCTGCCGCCCGGCTCCAAGGTCGGGCTGGTCGGCCGCAACGGCATCGGCAAGTCGACCCTGTTCAAGCTCATCCTCGGCGAACTGGCCGCCGGCGGCGACGAGATCAGCCTGCCCAAGACCGCGCGCATCGGGTCGGTCGACCAGGAACACCCCGCCACCCCCGTCAGCGTGCTCGAAACCATTCTCGAGGCCGACGAGGAGCGCCACACCCTGCTCGGCCGGCTCGAAACCGCCGAGCCCGAGGAGATGGGCGAGATCTGGACCCGGCTGATCGAGATCGACGCCGACGCCGCCCCGGCCCGCGCCGCCGAAATCCTCGTCGGCCTCGGCTTCGACCAGGAGAACCAGCAACGCCCGATGTCGGAATTCTCCGGCGGCTGGCGCATGCGCGTCGCCCTCGCAGCCGCCCTGTTCGCCGAGCCGGACATGCTGCTGCTCGACGAACCGACCAACTACCTCGACCTCGAGGGCGCCCTGTGGCTGGAGGCTCGCCTCAAGAAATACCCGCACACGGCCCTGATCATCTCCCACGACCGCGAGATGCTGAACGAGGTCTGCACCCACATCCTGCACCTCGCGAACCACACCCTGACGCTCTACACGGGCAACTACGACCAGTTCGAACAGGCCCGCGCCGAAAAGGCCCGGCTGCAGATGTCGGCCAAGGCCAAGCAGGACGCCGAACGCGCCCACCTCCAGGCCTTCGTCGACCGCTTCAAGGCCAAGGCCTCCAAGGCCGCCCAGGCCCAGTCGCGCATGAAGCGCCTGGCCAAGATGCAGCCCGTGGCCACCACCATCGAGGAGCGCGTCTCCCCCTTCATCCTGCCCTCGCCGCCGCGCCCCCTGGCCCCGCCGCTGATCCGGCTGGAGCGCGCCAATGTCGGCTATGAGACCGGCAAGCCGATCCTGCGCAATCTCAACCTGCGCATGGATCTGGACGACCGAATCGGCCTGCTGGGCGTCAACGGCGCCGGCAAGTCGACCTTCGCCAAGATGATCGCCGGCGCTCTGAAAGTCTCCGAGGGCGAACTGCACCGCGACCGCAAGATGCGCGTCGGCTGGTTCCACCAGCACCAGATCGAGGCCATGGACCCGACCGACACGCCGCTGGAGATCATCCGCCGCGCCATGCCCGACGCCCCCGAGAGCGCCCGCCGCTCGAAACTGGCGCAATGGGGTCTGGGCTACGAGAAGCAGGAAACCACCGTCGCCAGCCTGTCCGGCGGCGAACGCGCGCGCCTGCTGCTCAACCAGGTGGCGATGGATGCGCCCCACATCCTGATCCTCGACGAACCTACCAACCACCTCGACATCGACAGCCGCCGCGCCCTGCTCGACGCGCTCAACGACTACAATGGCGCCGTCATCCTGATCACCCACGACCGGTCGCTGATGGAGATGGTCGCCGATCGCCTGTGGCTGGCCGCCGACGGTACGGTCAAGCCATGGGATGGCGACATGGACGACTACGCCAAATTCGTTCTGGACCGCGCCAAGCAGGCTGCCGTCAAGCCCAGCCAGATCAAGGACGAGACTGCGGTCGCCGCCCCGAGTTCGAACAACAAGCGCAAGAAGAACGACAAGAAATCAGGCCCCTCGCCTTCGACCCTCCGTCACGCGGTGAAGAAGGCGGAGGAGCGAATGGCCCAGTTGACGGCTGATATCGCCCGCATCGACGACGACATGGCCAATGCTTCCATCACTAATCCCAAGGCGCTTGAAGGCCTGACCCGCGCCCGCACCAAGGCCCAGAGCGATCTGGACGCGGCCGAGGCGGAATGGCTGCAGGCCGAAGAGGCGCTGGCGGAGGCGACCGCATGAAACCTATCGAGCTGACGCGAGAAGCGCGAGCGGCTGCGGCCACGCGCCTGCAGGCCTGGCTCAAGGATGAGCTGGATCAGGAGGTCGGCGGGCTTCAGGCCGAGATGCTGCTGGATGAACTCGCCGCGGAACTCGGGCCGCTGTTCTACAATAGGGGCGTCGCTGACGCCCGGGCGGTGGTCGCCGGGCGGGCCGAAGACCTGGACGAAGCCCTGTACGGCCTGGAGCGCCAGACCAGTCTGCGTTAGCCGCAGCTGACCCGTTCGATGACGCCCGTGTCCTCATCGAAGAACAGGTTGAGGCGATCCTCCTGGTAGTCCTGCGTCACCGCACACGTCGTGCAGGCGATGCGGACGTTGGACTCCCGGGGGAAGGTCACGGCGCCGACGTGCGAGCCGATGAGCGACCGCGCGGCTTCAGCGTCGCAGCGCCAGGCCATGCCAGCCTCCTCATCAGGTCCGGAGCCCGGCCTTTCGGGCGGGACGGGCTGCGGCGCACACGCCGCCAGCGCCACGACCGCGCCGGCGAAAATGGACGAAGACATCAACCGCATTTCACGTCCTCCACGATGCCCGTCTGCTGGTCATAGAGAATGTTCAAGCGATCGGGACGGTGATCCATCGTCATCGCACAGCTGGTGCAGGTCACGCGCCAGGTCGCACCGGCGGGCGCCTGGGGAATCTCGGTGCGGCTCTGACCGATCAGGCTCTGATAGTCGCTGGCGCGGCACTGGTCATCGGTCGTCGGCGGCATGCCCGATCCGCCCTCATGCGCGGGCAATCCGCTGCAGGCGGCCAGAACAGCTGAGCTCGCGACGAACAAGGCGGCGATGACGGTCTTCATGAATGAGCCTTTCGGGTTCAGCCGCAACGGACCTCTTCCACGATCCCGGTTTCCTGGTCGAAGAAGATGTTCAGGCGGTAGGGCGAATAGTCCTCGGTGATCGGACAGGTGGTGCAGGCCACCCGACGGTTGATCACATCCACAGGAACGGGAATCTCGGTGCGAGGTTGCCCGACGAGGCTCTGCAACTCCGCCGCGCGGCAGAGGTCGCCGTCCATCTGCGGCATGCGTGTGCCGATGGGCTGGGTCGCGGCTGCGTAGTCGACCACCTCGGTGGCCGGCGCCGAGGCGACGGGCGTCCGGACCGGGCTGTCAGGCGTCGGGGCGGACGAACAGGATGCCGCCACAAACGCCGCGGCGACGACCCAGGCTAGGCTGCTTTTTCCCATTTTCCCTGCTCCGTCTGCTTCCAGTAGGCCAGGTTCGCCCCGGCCTCCTTCAAGGTCTTCCAACGCCCCCGCGCATGCTGGAGCGATTCCTCGTCCCGGCCGTCGAAGATGATGAAACACCGCTCGAACGGTTCGGATGCATCCATGTCTGAGCGATCGACGATGAACAGGGCCTGAGCCCCGTTTCCGTTGGCCGAGTCCGAGGTCAGCAGGATGGGCTGGCGCTCCGAATGGGGCTGGTCGGCGCGGCCGTGGGCGAGGAAGGCGTCTTCCCGCCACGCCCACAGCCGTTCGTCCAGGGTCTCCATCAGGCCGGGATCGCCGACGCGGACCAGCGCCCGCCAGCCCCGCTGCAGGGTCCGGTCCAGCAGTTCCGGCAGCACCTGATCAAGCGTCGAGCGCTCCAGGTGATAGAACCAGATTTCGCCGGACCCCGCCTCGCTCACGTCAGGCTTCGTACGAATCCGCGACCATGCGGTCCAGCAGACGCACGCCGAAGCCGACGCCGCCGTCCGGCACCATCGGGTTCTTCGAGTCCTTCACCCAGGCGGTGGGCGCGATGTCGATGTGGGCCCATGGTGTCTTGTTCACGTGGCGCTGCAGATAGAGCGCCGCCGTGATGGAACCGCCCGCGCGGCCGTTGCCGACGTTGCGCATGTCGGCGATCTGGCTGTCCACATGGCGGTCATAGCGGTCGGGCAGCGGCATGCGCCACACCGGCTCGTCCACCTTGGGACCGGCGGCGAGGATGGCGTTCGCCACCGCGTCGTCGTTGGCGAAGACACCGGCATACTCATGACCCAGCGCAACGATCATGGCGCCGGTCAGGGTGGCCAGATCGATCATGAACTTCGGCTTGAACTGCTCCTGCACGTACCAGAGGCAATCACCCAGCACGAGGCGGCCTTCGGCGTCGGTGTTGATCACCTCCACCGTCTGGCCCGAAAGCGAGGTGACCACATCGCCGGGGCGCTGGGCCTTGCCATCGGGCATGTTCTCAACCAGGCCGATGACGCCGATGACGTTCACCTTGGCCTTGCGTCCGGCCAGGGCGCACATCAGGCCCGACACGGCGGCGGCGCCGCCCATGTCCCACTTCATCTCCTCCATGCCCTCGGCGGGCTTCAGGGAGATGCCGCCGGTGTCGAAGCACACGCCCTTGCCGATGAAGGCCAGCGGTTGATCGCCGGTCTTGCCGCCGTTCCACTTCATGATGGCCACGTGGCTCTCGCGCTCGCTGCCCTCGCCAACGGCCAGCAGGGTGCGCATGCCGATCTTCTCGAGCTCGGCTTCGCCCAGAATTTCGACCTCGAGGCCCAGCTTTTCCAGATCCTTGACCCGGCGCGCGAACTCGGCGGGATACAGGACGTTCGGGGGCTCGCTGACCAGATCGCGGGCGAACATGACGCCGTCGGCCACCGCCGACAGGGGTTTGAACGCGGCCTCGGCGGCCTTGGGATCCGCGGTGACCACGCGCACTGTCTTGACCGACGGAATCTTCTCCGGCTTCAGGGTCGTGCGGTACTTGTCGAAGCGATAGGCGGCCAGCACCGCGCCGAAGGCGGCCTGCGCGGCCTGCGCGGCCGACAGATGCTTCAGGTCCAGGGTCAGGGTCTCGGCCCCCGACATCTTCACGGCGGAATAGGCCTGGGCCCCGGCCTTCTCGATGGCCTGCTCGTCCAGCTTGGCCTTGTCGCCCGCACCCACCAGCAGCACCTGACCGGCGTCCACGCCTGCGGGCGCCGCGACCGCCAGATGGCTCAGGGCGCCGCCGGTGAAGCGGCTGGCCTTCATGGCGCGGGTCAGGGCGCCGGACGACGCGGTGTCGTACCCGGCCGTTTCGCCCGAGAATGCGCGGCCTTCATGGACGAGCAACGCGACGATCTCGGCAGCGCCGACGTCGGCGACGAATTCTACTTTCATGGAAACGAACTCCTGGCCGGGTTCCAGTCCCGGTCTTGGGATAAGCGAACACGCACCGGCTGAGCTTCCCGGCGCGCAAGGATGCTGTATTACATGCCCCCCAAACCGCCGGGCCGCAACCGGCGCCGACGCTGCAAATGAACCTTATAAGCCGCTATCTCTTCCGCCAGATCGCCCTGCCCGTTGCGGCGGCGTGCGCGGCGCTGTGCGGCATCGGCATCCTGAGTCAGAGCCTGAATCAGCTCGAAGTCATCGTCGAACGGGGCCAGAGCGCATGGGTCATGCTCAAGCTGACCGCCCTGGCCACGCCCCAGCTCATGGCGGTGGTGCTGCCCATCGGCGTGTTGGTGGGCGGGCTGATGGCCCTGACCCGTCTTCAACGGGAACAGGAGCTGACGGCCTGTTTCGCAGGCGGGGTGACGCGCTGGCGCGTGATCGCACCGGGCATGAGGCTGGCGGTCATCGTCACCCTGATCAGCCTGTTCGTGTCCCTGTACATCCAGCCCGCCGCCCAGCGCGAAGCGCGCGAGACGGCGTTCGCCATACGCACCGACCTGGCCTCGCTGCTGGTGCAGGAGGGACAGTTCGTCCAGGCGGGCGGCGGCCTCACCGTTTATGTGCAGCAGATCGAGCAGAGCGGCCTGATCCGGAACCTGTTCGTCCATATCCAGGATGGAGACGAGGTCACCACCTGGGACGCCACGACCGCCCGTTTCACCCGCATAGACGGCGCGCCGGCCCTCCTGATGGGGCCAGGCTCGATGCAGCAGTTCTCTGATCGAGGGGTTCTGAATTTTCTCTCCTTCGATGAGTACGCCTTCGACCTGACACCCTTTACGGGAACCGAGGAGGTCATCGCCTTCCGGGAGTCGGATCTGTGGCTGGCGGAGCTGGTGCACCCCAGCGCCGACATGCTGGAGCGGACGGGCAGCCGGGAGGAGCTTCTGGCCGAAGCGCACGCCCGCATCACCTCTCCCCTGTACGCCCTGACGGCCATGGCTCTGGCCCTCGCCGCCGTATTGGGCGGGCAGTTCCGGCGCACGGGCTACGGGGGGCGCGTTGCGGCGGCGGCGGCGGCCTTCCTCGTCACGCGCGTCGCCGGATACGGCGTGGTGGCCGCCAGCGCCTGGAACGTGTGGCTGGCGCCCCTGCAGTATCTGATACCTCTGGGCGTCGCCGCCCTGGCGCTGCGCATGGTGTTTCGTCAGTCCAGCCCCGTCGCCAATGTTCGGCGGGCCCTGGGGGCCCTGCCGCGTCCCCGCCCCGCTGGAGCCGCCTCATGACCGGCGGCTACACCTTCACCCGCATCGAGCGCTACGTCCTGTTCCAGGTCCTGAAGGCCCTGGGCGTTTCGCTTGCGGTGATCGCGGGCCTGGTCATGCTGATCGACTTCGTGGAAGTGTCCCGCTCCGTCAGTCGTTACGCCGACCTGGGCGCCGCGCGCCTGTTCGGCCTGACCCTGATGAAGTCTCCGGCGGTGATCCTTCAACTGCTGCCTTTCGTGTTCCTGTTCGGCACCCTTGCCGCCTTCGTTGGCCTGAACCGCCGCAGCGAGCTGGTGGCCATGCGCGCCGCAGGCGTGTCGGCCTGGAGGTTCGTGTTCCCCGCGGGCGTGGCGGCGCTCATCATCGGGGTGCTCACCGTGACGACCCTTCATCCGCTGGCCGCGTCGCTGGACGGGGGCTACGAGCGTGAACGCGCCAGAATCCGGGGCGGAACGGGAGGCGCGGAGCAATCGGCCATCTGGTTGCGGGAAGGCGACGACAACCGCCAGATCGTCATTCGGGCCGACAGCCGAAATCGCGCGACGGGCCGGCTGAACGACGTGTCCTTCTTCATCTACACCGTGGGGCAGGACGGGGCCCGGAGCTTCTCGGAACGAATCGACGCTGACACGGCCACCCTGTCGTCGGGCAGCTGGCGGCTGACCGACGCGCGGGGCGCTTCGGTGGGGCAGCAGGCGCGCGCCTACGCTTCGCTGGACCTCCCCTCGAGCATTGCGGATGACGACGCCTTCAACCAGTTCGCCGACCCGGACTCCACGCCCTTCTGGTCCCTTCCGCCGCAGATCGCGAGGATTGAAGCGGCAGGATTCTCGGCCACCGAACACCGCCTGAAATTCCAGCAACTGCTGGCCACGCCCCTGATGTTCGCCGCCATGTCGATCCTGGCGGCGGCCTTTTCCCTGCGGTTGATGCGGCTCGGCGATCTGGCCCGCATGAGCGTCGCGGCGGTGATCCTCGGTTTCGCCTTCTTTTTCATCAATCAGTTCACGGCGGCTCTGGGCGCGGCCGAGGCGATTCCGCCTTTCCTCGCCGCCTGGCTCCCGCCCATACTGACGGCCCTGTCCGCCTTCACCTTGCTCTTCTATACCGAAGACGGGTAACCGGACGACGGAACCGGAAAGCCGCGTCGTTTCGGCCGGGAGCAAGACTTGGTGAGCATGCCGCAGGCCTGGCGTTTGAACAGCGGATCGACCATGCGTCGACGCCTGCTCACGGGTGCGGCTGTCGTGCTGCTCGGGCCCGGCGTCGCCTTGGCCCAGCAACCGTCATCCGAACGCCTTCCGCCGGAAGCCCTCTATATAGAGGCGGAGGACGTCACTCGCGACGGCGACACCGGCGAAGTTGCGGCTCGGGGCGAAAATGAGCGCGTCCTGGCCCGGTTCGAAGGTCGGAATCTTCGCGGTCGGGAGGTCACCTACAATCTCAACACCGGTGTCGCGACGGCGTCGGGCGATGTCGAACTGATCGACGTCGACGGCACGGTGGTGACCGCAGATCGGCTCGAGTTGAACGAGAATCTGCAGACCGGCGTGGCTGTGAATCTGGCAGTCCGCGGCGTCGACGGCAGTCATCTGATGGCGGCGACGGCCGTCCGGCGGTCGCAGGCCGTCAACGAGCTGAACTACGCCCTGTTCACCCCCTGCCCCATCTGCGACGACGACGGCCGGCGCAAGGAGCCGACCTGGTCCATTCAGGCCCGGAAGGTGGTGCAGGACGAGAGCCTGCGCGCCATCCTGTACGAGAACGCCCTGTTCCGCGTGGGCGGCGTGCCGGTGCTGTGGCTGCCCTTCTTCGCGCATCCTGACCCGACGGTGGAGCGCGCCTCGGGCTTCCTGGTCCCCGGCATCGAGTACGACGAGGCGCGAGGCTTTCGTACGAACAGCCCTATCTGATCGTCCGTTCGCCGTCCGAGGACTGGATCATCAGCCCCCAGTTCAACACCGATGTGAACCCGTTTCTGAACCTTCAGTGGCGCCGTCATTTCGGCGACGGGATCGTCGAGGCCAGGGCCGGTTACACATACGAGGACATCCCCGGGGTCGAGGATCAGGATCATCGCGGCTATCTGCTGGCCCATGGCGCCTTTGATCCGGCCGGACCATGGCGCTGGGGCTTCACCGCGGAGCGGGCGTCGGACAAGACGCTGTTCGACCGCTACGGGACGGAAGACCCCTATCAGGACAACGGTCTCTATCACGGCGACCGCCGCCGTCTGATCTCGCAGGTCTACGCCGAACATCAGACGGAACGATCCTACCTGTCAGCGGCGGCCTTCACCATTCAGAGCCTCCGGGTCCTGGAGGTCGATCGGGCCAACCCGGCCAACAATGTCTTCGAGCGTGACGGCGTCACGCCGGTCGCGGCCCCGGTGATCGAGGCCATGTGGGAGCCGCGTCAGGACATCCTCGGGGGCCGGCTTCGCCTGAGCGGAAATGCGGCGGTGCTGATTCGCGAAAACTATGTGGGCGCGCCGGTCCTGGCGCCGGATCAGGTCCCCTCAGCCGACCCTTCCGACCCGAATTTCTCCGGCTATCCGGGCGTGGACAGCGCGCGGATCGTGCTGAGCGCGGACTGGCGTCGCATACTGACGTCCCCCATCGGACTGAGATGGGAGCCCTTCATCAATCTGCGCGGCGACGCCTACGCGGTGGAGGATCTTCCCTCGGCGGGCGATGACGCCGTGACGACGACTCGTGTGCGGGCCACCGCAGGGCTTGATGTCAGCTATCCGCTGATCCGCCGGTTCGAGAACGGTGCGGATCTGGTCCTGGAGCCCCTGGCACAGATTTCGATCTCCAATCGCGCCGACCTCGATCCCCGCCTGCCCAACGAGGACAGTCAGGTGACGGATCTGGATGAGACCTCCCTGTTCGCGGTCGACCGTTTCACCGGCCACGACCTTTACGAAGGCGGCCTGCGCCTTGTGGCGGGAGGACGAGCCAGCCTGCGCTGGGATAACGATCGTTCGGCCAGCATCTTCCTTGGGCGCGGCTGGCGTGACGAACGGGAGGACCGCTACCTGGTGCCCACCGGCGACGGAACCGGAAGCTCTTCGACCCCTCAGGCCTGGCGGATCGGGCCTCGGACTGGGTCGTCTCGGCGACCTTCTCGCCCGGATCGCAGATCCGGGGCTGGGCCCACGCCCAGATCGACGAAGACGGCGAGGTCCGCCGGGCGGAGGTCATGGTGGATGGCTCCTGGGGCGCGCGGAACCTGGCCACGGTCAGCTATATCGTCGACCGCTCTAACCCCGTCGATGTCGACCCCAGCCTGCCCCTGGCCACCCGGACCTACCGGAACTACGAGTTCGTTCAGTTCAGCGGCCAGCAGTTCGTCAGCGGCAACTGGGGTGTGGCCAGTCGCGGCATCGTGGACCTTCAGGAGGACCGCTTCACGCGGGGCGAGGTCGGCCTCCTGTTCGAGGATGACTGCATCCGCTTCGAGATCGGATACCGCCGCGACAACACGCGTGTGGACCCGTCCGGACCGCGCACCGGGGCCTATGTGCGCCTAACCCTCGCCACATTGGGCGGTACAGGTTATCAACGCGATGACATGTGGTGATCGGACGTCCGTCCGAACCATGATATGGGCGCCATTCATCGGTACGCTCCGCCGAAATGTGCACTGAGCGGATCCAGGGACAAAGACGAGACATGCTTTTCAAGCGTTACACGGCGGGGGTCGCGGTCGCGGCCATGTTGGCTTCTGCGGCGCCGGGCCAGTTGGCAGTGGCGCAGACCGCGCCGAATACGCCCGTGGCCGGCCAGCTGGACCCTTCCGCGGAGCAGGCCCCGCAGCGTCCGGCCCCGGCTGCGGATTTCGATCTGGCCGAAGGCTTGGTGGTGCTCGTCAATGACGTGCCGATCACCAGCTATGAGCTGCGTCAGCGCATGCTGCTGCTCATCGCCATGACCCAGGTCCAGCCGACCGCCGAGAACCTGCCGGCCATCCAGCAGCAGGCTCTGAACAACCTTATCGACGAGAAGCTGCAACGGCAGGAGCTGACACGTTACGAGGTCAACATTCCCGATGAGGATGTGGACGCCGAGCTCGCCATGCTCGCCCAATCCGTGGGCATCACGCCCGAGGCTTATCTCAGCTATCTCGGGGAGGCCGGCGTCCGGCCCGAAACCGTTCGCGAGGAGATGCGGGTCCGCATCGGATGGGAGGCCCTTGTGCGGGGCCGGTTCGGTCCCCGCGCGCGCGTCGGTCGGAACCAGGTGGACCAGACCATTCAGCGCATCTCCGCCGCCGCCAGCCGCCCCCAGTATCTGGTCGGCGAAATCTTCCTCGACGCATCGCGCGTCGGCGGCCAGCAGGCGGCCATGAACGGCGCCAACCAGCTGGTGCAGCAGATCATCCAGGGGGCGCCCTTCATGGCGGTGGCCCGCCAGTTCTCCGCCGCCCCGTCGGCCGCCAGCGGCGGCGACGCCGGCTGGCTGATCCAGGGTGAAGTGCCCCAGGGCCTGCAAGTCGCCCTGGACAATATGGAAGCCGGCCAGCTCTCGCGCCCCATTCCGGTCGATGGCGGGGTCTACATCATCTATCTCCGCGACAAGCGTGACGGCTCTTCCACCAGCCTGGTGAACCTGCGTCAGGTGATGATCGAGGCGGACGCGGACGCTTCCGACGAGGTCATCGCCGCCGCCACCGAGCGTCTCAACGGCTTCCGCTCCGGGCTGACCTGCGACAACATCCTCGAGCGCTCCCGTCAGGAGACGGACATGCTGGGCGCCGATCTCGGCGAGTCCGATGTGGATGACCTTGCGCCGCAGTTCCAGCAGGTGGCCCGCTCGGCCGAGGTCGGCGCGATCAGCGCTCCTGTGCGCACGCCGCTGGGCGTGCACCTGCTTGCGGTCTGCGATCGTCGCGCGGGCGGCCCCGAGGCCCCGAATTTCAACGAGGTCGAAAACCGCCTGAGGGGTCAGCAGCTTTCCATGCTGGCGCGTCGCTATATCCGCGATCTTCGGGAAGATGCGCATATCGACTTCAAGAGCTGAGCCATGACGGGGGCGCCCGCCGCATCCATGCGCGCGCCCCTGGCTCTGACGCTGGGCGAACCCGCCGGAGTCGGTCCGGAGATCATCCACAAGGCCTGGGCTGTACTTAGGGACGACCCGGACGCGGCCTTCGTCGTCATCGGCGACAGCAGGACCCTGGCGGCGGCGGGTGCCTCACCCCTGGCTTCAATCCATGATCCCGCCGAGGCGAGGGCCCGTTTCGGGCAGGCCCTGCCCATCCTCGACAGACCCGCGCCCGCGTCCGTCACGCCGGGCCGCCCCGACGCGGCCAACGCCGGCGCGGTGGCCGACTGGATCGAGCAGGCGGTCAATCTGGCCCTGGTGGGAGACGTGTCCGGCCTCGTCACCGCCCCCATCGCCAAGGCGCCGCTGTACGCCGCCGGCTTTCGCTTTCCGGGCCACACCGAGTTCATCGCCGAACTGACCGCCGACACGCCCTATCCAGCTCGCGGGGGCCGGTGATGATGCTGACCGCCAGGGACCTGCGCGCCTGTCTGGTCACCATCCACGTCTCCCTGGACGAGGTGCCAGAACTGGTCACCGACGCCCGCATCCGCCGCACGGCGCGGGTGGTCCACGAGTGCCTCAAGCGTGATTTCGGCATCGCCCGCCCCCGTCTGGCCATGGCGGCCCTGAACCCCCACGCGGGTGAAGGCGGGGCGCTGGGCCTGCAGGAGATCGAGATCCTGAAGCCGGCGGCCGAGGCCCTGCGCGCCGAGGGGATACAGATCACCGATCCCCTGCCCGCCGACACCCTGTTCCACGACGAGGCGCGCCGCGCCTATGACGCGGCCCTCTGCATGTATCACGATCAGGCCCTGATCCCGGTCAAGACACTGGACTTCTGGGGCGGGGTGAACGCCACCCTGGGCCTGCCCATCATCCGCACCTCGCCGGACCACGGCACAGGCTTCGACATCGCCGGCAAGGGCGTCGCTCGGCCCGACAGCCTGATCGCCGCCATCCGTCTGGCCGCCACCATGGCCGACGCCCGCCACGCCGCCTCATGACCGACCTCCCCTCCCTGCGCGAAACCCTGGACGCCCACGGGCTGTCGGCCAAGAAGAGCTTCGGCCAGCACTTCCTGCTGGACCTGAACGTCACGCGAAAGATCGTCCGCCTCGCCGGGCCGTTCGAGGGCCGTGCGGTGATCGAGGTGGGCCCCGGCCCCGGCGGCCTGACCCGCGCCCTGCTGGAAAGCGATGCGGGCAAGGTGGTGCTGGTCGAGAAGGACCCCCGCTTCGTCCCCCTGCTCACCGAACTGGACGACGGGTCGGGTCGCCTCGAGATCATCCAGGCCGACGCCCTGAAGGTGAAGGAAGCCGAGCTTGTCGATGGCCCGGCGCATCTGGTGTCCAACCTGCCCTACAATGTGGGCACGCCGTTGCTGATCAAGTGGCTGACCGGCCCGTGGACGCCCCACGCCCTGACCCTGATGTTCCAGAAGGAGGTGGCCCAGCGGGTCGCCGCCGACGTGGGCGACGACGCCTACGGCCGTCTGGCGGTCATCAGCCAGGCGGTGTGCGAGGCGCGCGTGGTCATGGATCTGCCGGCCCGCGCCTTCACCCCGCCGCCGCGAGTGGACTCCGCCGTGGTCCATCTGACGCCCCGGCCCGACCGGCCCGAGCCCGCTGTGCTGAAGCGGCTGGAGCAGGTCACCGCCGCCGCCTTCGGCCAGCGCCGCAAGATGCTGCGGTCCAGCCTCAAGACCCTGGGCGGCGCGGCCCTGTGCGAAGCCGCCGGCATCGACCCCGACGCGCGGGCCGAGACCGTCGACGTGGCAGGCTTCCTGCGCATGGCCCGCGCCGAGATCTAGTCGTCGATGCGGGCCAGGGACGGACGCTGGTCCGCCATTCGCGCCGCCGTCGCCTCCGCCGCTCGCATGGCCCGCAGCACGTTCTCGCCCGACAGCTTGCGGATGTCCGCTTCCGACCAGCCCCGCCGCATCAGTTCAGCCAGCAGGGCGGGGTAGGTCTCTACCCCGGTCAGGCCCTCGGGCAACGACCCGACCCCGTCGAAATCGCCGCCCAGCCCCACGTGATCCACCCCCGCTACCCGACGAATGTGGTCGATGTGATCCGCCACGTCGGCGATGGTCGCGACCGGCGCCGGATTCGCGTCACGCCACGCGGCCAGCCCCGCCGTCACGGCCTCGGGATCACCCGGGTTGAGCGATTGCAGCCGCGCCCGCTCGGCCGCCATGGCCGCGCCGTGGGCCCGCACATCCTCGTTCACGAAGCCCGGCACGAAGGTGACCATGACCACCCCGCCGTCCTCGGGCATCAGGCGCAGCACGCTGTCGGGCACATTGCGCGGGTGGTCGGTCACGGCGCGGGCCGAGGAGTGGGAGAAGATCACCGGCGCCGCGGACACCCGCATGGCGTCCATCATGGTGGCCTCGGACACATGGCTCAGGTCCACCAGCATGCCCAGCCGGTTCATCTCGCGCACCACCGCTTCGCCGAAGGGCGTCAGGCCGTCGTGCTGCGGCGCATCGGTGGCCGAGTCGGCCCAGCTGGTGGTCGCCGAATGGGTCAGGGTCATGTAGCGCACGCCCGCCTCGAAGAACTGGCGCAGCAGACCCATGGACTCCGCGATGGAGTATCCGCCCTCGATGCCGATCAGCGACGCGATGCGGCCCTCCCGATGGAGACGCTCCACATCGTCCGCCGTGGCCGCGAAAGCGAAGGCGTCCGGATAGGCGGCCAGCATCCGGTTGACCACGTCGATCTGCTCGAAGGTCGCCCGGGCGGCCTCCAGCGGCTCCATGCCGGCGGGCACATACACGGACCAGAACTGCGCCCCCACCCCGCCGGACCGCAGGCGGGGGATGTCCGTGTGCAGCGACGGCGCCAGTCCCGACTGGTCCTGGGTCAGGTCCACCCCGTGCACGTCCGAGCCGAACCGCTGGCGCAGCGCCCAGGGCAGGTCGTTGTGCCCGTCGACCAGCGGCGTGGTCTCGAGGATCGCGCGCGCCTGTTCGGGCGTCTGGGATGCGGCGGGGACGGCCATGACAAGGCTGACAACGGCGGCGGCGGCGAAACGGTTCATGAAGCGACTCCCCTGATCGAACGGCGCCAGAGTGTCCGCCCCGGTCCTGCGACACAAGCGCCCGCGATCGCCGGCTCTGTTGCGCGGGGCTCAACCGTGGTTTCAATCGCCCCATGACCGACACCCCTGATCCCGCCATGGATGACCGCAAAGCCCGCGCCCGCGCCTGGTTCGAAGAGTTGCGCGACCGCATCTGCGCCGCCTTCGAGGCGCTGGAGGACGAGGCCCCCGCCGATCTCTATCCGGGCGAGCCGGGCCGGTTCGTGCGCACCCCCTGGAACCGCGAAGCGGGCGGCGGCGGCGTCATGGGCATGATGCACGGCCGCCTGTTCGAGAAGGTGGGCGTGCACGTCTCCACCGTCCACGGCGAGTTCCCGGCGGATTACGCCAGACAGGTGCCGGGCGCGGCGGACGATCCCCGCTTCTTCGCCACGGGCGTCAGCCTGATCGCCCACATGAAGAGCCCCCGCGTGCCCGCCGTGCACATGAACACCCGCTTCATCGCCACGACCAAAAGCTGGTTCGGCGGCGGCGCCGACCTGACCCCGCTGCTGGCCTGGCAACGTCAGCAGGACTTCCCGGACGCGGTCGATTTCCACGCGGCCATGCAGGGAGCCTGCGACGCCCACGACCCGGACTGGCATGCCAAATACAAGGCCTGGTGCGAGGAGTATTTCTTCCTGCCCCACCGCAACGAGCCGCGCGGCGTCGGCGGCATCTTCTACGACCACCACGACAGCGGCGACTGGGACCGGGACTTCGCCTTCACCCGCGACGTGGGTCTGGCCTTTCTGGACGTCTATCCCCGGCTGGTGCGCGCGCGGATGGGCGAACCGTGGACGGAGGCTGAACGCGAGGAACAGCTCATAAGACGCGGACGATACGTGGAATTCAATCTGCTCTACGATCGGGGCACCACCTTCGGCCTGAAGACCGGCGGCAATGTGGACTCGATCCTCAGCTCAATGCCGCCCGAGGTGAAATGGCCGTAGGATCGGGCCGCCTCATGATGACCCGCCCGAAGTTGCGAACGAACCTGCGTAACCTGACCCGGATTGATGGGACCGTGTTGTGTCGACCCTGAAGAAGCGCTCCGTCCTGCTCGCCGGCCACGCCACCTCGGTGGCGCTGGAGCCGGAATTCTGGGCGGTGCTGGACGAGATCGCAGCCCATGACGGCCTGACCGCCGCGGGCCTGGTGGCCCGTATCGATGCGAACCGCGGTCGACGGCCCCTCGCCTCGGCCTGTCGCCTGACCGCCCTGGACTGGCGCGGTCGCCATCCGGTCGGGCCATAGAAAAACGCCCCGGCCGCTGGGACCGGGACGTCAGTCTGTTTTCCGAAGCTTATTCCGCCGTGGCGGGCGCCGGATCCGGTGCCGGGGCCTCCGGCAGCGGGTTGGCCGGGGGCTCGGGCATATCAGGCAGAGTGGGCGCCTCGATGCTGATGTCCACGTCGCGGTCCTCGGACGTCGGGGTCATGGCGCCGCCGGACCAGAACACCCAGGCCAGGATCGCCACCAGCACAACCAGGCCGCCGACGATGAAGATCAGCCAGCCGCTGCCTCCCCCGCCGGATTTCTCGGGCGGCGGCGCATTGTTGTGGATGGTCGTCTGGGGCCGGGGCTCTTCCGGGGGCGGGGTCGAGGTCGGAGGCAGGTTGGGGTCGGTCATGAAGCGTGCTCCTTATTCGCCGGCGGGCGCTGCGGGCGCCTCAGGCATGCTGACATCGATGTCCACGTCCTTTTCGCCGCCCGGCATGCCGCCGCCCGCGAACAGGAACCAGGCGATGACGATCACCACCACGAGCAGTCCGCCGACGATGAACGCCAGGCCGGAGTTGCCGCCTCCCTTGCCGTCTTCCGCCATGATTGAATCCTCCCATTGTTTTCTGATGGAGCCGGAACGGGATCGAAGCCTTGCGGTTCCCTGCGGTCGCGCTGGCGCGTCGCTGCGTGCTACTTATGTTCTCCCTTTCCGAATCCGCATCAGGCAGCCTTTCGTTTCGTGACCGATCTTCCGTCTCCCCGCATTTCCGACCTGGCCCGCGCCCGCCCGCCCGAGGCGCCCCGCAGGGCGCCGGCGACTACATGGCCGGGCTCAATCCCGAACAGCGGCTGGCGGTCGAGACCACCGAGGGGCCGGTGCTGGTGCTGGCGGGCGCGGGCACGGGCAAGACGCGGGTCCTGACCACCCGGCTGGCGCACATCCTGGCCACGGGCAAGGCCCGGCCGTGGGAGCTGCTGGTGGTCACCTTCACCAACAAGGCCGCGCGGGAGATGCGAGAGCGGATCACCCATCTGATCGGGCCGTCGGCCGAGGGCCTGCGCTGGCTGGGCACCTTCCACAGCGTGGCCGCCCAGATCCTGCGCCGCCATGCGGAGCTGGTGGGGTTGAAATCCAGCTTCACCATCCTCGACATGGACGATCAGGAACGGGTGCTGAAACAGCTGCTGGAAGCGGCCAACATCGACACCAAACGGTGGACGCCCCGATCCCTGTCCGGGATGATCGACCACTGGAAGAACCGCGGCTGGACCCCGGACACCCTGCCGGCGGGCGAGGACTTCGCCAACGGCAAGGGCAAGGGTCTGTACGCCGCCTATCAGGCGCGGCTGGTGTCACTGAACGCCTGCGATTTCGGCGACCTGCTGCTGCACAACCTGACCATCCTGGGCAAGAACCCGGCCTGGCCGAGGACTATCGGCGGCGGTTCAAATACATCCTGGTGGACGAGTATCAGGACACCAACGTGGCCCAGTACCTGTGGCTGCGGCTGCTGTCGTCCTCCACCGGCAACGTCTGCTGCGTCGGCGATGACGACCAGTCCATCTATGGCTGGCGCGGCGCCGAGGTGGACAACATCCTCCGCTTCGAGCGGGATTTCCCGGGCGCGAAGGTGATCCGGCTGGAGCGCAACTATCGCTCCACCTCGCACATCCTCGGCGCCGCCTCGGGCCTGATCGAGGCCAACAAGGGCCGTCTGGGCAAGACCCTTTGGACCGAGGCCGACGGCGGCGAGAAGGTGCGGGTGCAGGGCGTCTGGGACGGCGAGGCCGAAAGCCGCCTGATCGCCGACGAGATCGAGACCCAGCGCCGCGCGGGCCGCAAATACAGCGACATCGCCATTCTGGTGCGCGCCTCGTTCCAGATGCGGGCGTTCGAGGAGCGGTTCGTCCTGCTGGCCATTCCCTACACCGTCGTGGGCGGACCGCGCTTCTTCGAGCGGGCCGAGATCCGCGACGCCCACGCCTATCTGCGCCTGATCCAGTCCGAGGACGACGATCTGGCGTTCGAGCGCATCGTCAATACGCCCAAGCGCGGCATCGGCGACACCTCGGTGCAGAAGATCCTGGCCATCGCGCGCCAGCACAACCTGTCCGCCCTGACCGCCGTGCGCGGCCTGATCAACACCGACGAACTGCAGGCCCGCACCCGCACGGCCCTGTCCAATTTCGTGCGCGACCTGGACCGCTGGCGGGCCATGGCGGGGACCGTGACCCACGGCGAGCTGACCGAAACCATTCTGGAGGAAAGCGGCTACACCGACATGCAGCGCGCCGACCGGGCGAGCGGCCAGACCCGGCTGGACAACCTCAAGGAGCTGACCCAGTCCATGCAGGCGTTCGACAGCCTGCAGGCCTATCTGGAGCACGTCTCGCTGGTCATGGATCTGGACCGGGGCGCGGGCGAGGATGCGGTGCAGATCATGACCCTGCACGCCGCCAAGGGGCTGGAGTTCCCGCTGGTCTTTCTGCCCGGCTGGGAGGAAGGGGTGTTCCCGTCCCAGCGCAGCATCGACGAGAAGGGCGAGAAGGGTCTGGAGGAGGAACGGCGCCTCGCCTACGTGGGCGTCACCCGGGCCCGCGAGGACGCGCGCATCAGCTTCGCCGCCAACCGTCTGGTCTATGGCCGCTGGACCAGCCAGCTGCCCAGCCGCTTCGTGGACGAACTGCCCATCGACCATGTGCAGGCCGAGAGCGACACCGGCTATTACGGCGCCGGGCCGGGTCTGAAGGAAGCCAAGTCCCGCTGGGACGACACGCCGGTGTTCGGCGCGGGATACTCCAGCCCCGGCTGGAAGCGCGCCCAGAGCTTCACCGCCTCCACCACGCCCCGCGACCGCATGGCCCGCAACGCCGTCATCGAGGGCAAGGGCCGCCTGATCGCCACGGGGGACCCGAAGGCGTCGTCCAACTGGGCGCGCGGCGAGCGCGTGTTCCACCAGAAGTTCGGCTACGGCGCGATCCGCGCCATCGAGGGCAACAAGCTGGTGGTGGACTTCGAGAAGGCCGGCGAGAAGAAGGTGATCGATACGTTCGTGGAGAAGACGTAGGCCCGAGGGCCACGCTTCCCAGTAAGCCAATCCTTAACGCCCGGCGCGCAACCTCCACCGCGTGACTCGCACACCCGCCACACCCCCGCACAGGACGCCGCCGCCCGGTTACCGGGAGCCGGCCCTGTGGGAGCGCGTGGCGTCGATCGGGCTGCTGATCATGCTGTCGGGCGCCATCCTCGGGCCGGTGTTCGCGCCGTCCAGCGGCGGGGGCGCGGACTCCAGCCTGCTGCGGCTGATGTGGCTGCCGGCCTATGTGGCGATCCTCGGCCTGATGGCGTCGCGGTATGAGGCCATGGCGCGGCTGTGGTTTCCGCTGTTTCTCCTGCTTCTTCTGGCGTTGCTGGCCTATGCCTCGCGCTACTGGTCGCTGGCGCCGGACATCACCATCCGGCGGGTGATCGCCCTGGTGATGAGCACCTTTTTCGCGGTCTATCTGGCCGCCGCCTGGCCGGGGCGACGGCTGCCGGTGCTGCTGACCCAGACGGCGCTGATCCTGGCGGTGCTCAGCCTGATCTTCGTGGTGGCCCTGCCCTCCATCGGCATTCACCAGGACGTCAACGCCGGGCTGTGGCGCGGCGTCTGGTACGAGAAGAACACCATGGGCTGGGTCATGGTGGCGGGGGCCGTGTCCGCCGCCGCCGTGCTGGCCTCGCCGGGGCCACACCGGGCGCTGGCCATGGTCGCCTTTCCGTTTTGCGTGCTGATGATCCTGGGCACCCAGTCCAAGACCGCCCTGCTGTGCCTGATGGCCGCGTGCGGGATTATCGGCGGGCTGTGGGTGCTGAGAAAGGTGGGGCCGGCTCTGGCCGTGGCGGGGGTCTGGACCGGTGTGGTGGCCGTGGCGGCGGGCGTGGGCATCCTGATTTCCGCGCCGGAGTTCATTCTTGAGGCCTTGGGCAAGGACCCGTCCCTGACCGGGCGCACCGAAATCTGGGAGGCCATCGGCCGCTTCAGCGAGCAGCGGCCCATGACCGGCTACGGCTACGCTGCTTTCTGGGGCCTCCATTCCGACCCGGCCAACTACATCCGCGTCCAGAACCAGTGGGACGTGCCCTCGGCCCACCAGGGCTGGCTGGAGGTGCTGATCCAGCTGGGCTGGATCGGGGTTTGGTCCGTGGGCGCCGTGGTGGTGATCGGCGTCATGGGCAGCTTCCTGCGCCTGCCCGTGGCGGGCCGTCAGGAAGGCTTCTGGGCGGCGGGTTATCTGGCCGCCTTCCTGCTGCTGAGCCTGTCGGAAAGCGTTCTGCTGCGGCACCAGGACCTGCCGTGGGTCCTGTTCATGGCGGTGCTGGCGCGGGCCTTTGCGCCCCTGACGCCGCCGGAAGTCATCGACGACCCCCGACGGCGCGCGCCCGCACGACGGCCTGTGGCGCGGCCCCTGCCCGTCCATGCCCGCGCGCTGAACCGCTGACGCTTGCTACCGAAGGCGTCGGGGCTTAGCTGATCGCTCCCCGAATCGCGGCAAGACTGGCGCATGACTTCTCCCGCTTCCCTGTTTGACGACCTTCCCGAGCCCGCCCCCAAGGCGGACAAGCCCGAACTGAAGGTCCAGGCCCCCGCCGCGCCCGAGGCCGTGGCCGCGCCGGTAGAGACGCATCCGGCCCCCACGGGCGGGGCGGCCAACGCCTATTCCGCCTCGTCCATCGAGGTGCTCGAGGGGCTGGAGCCGGTGCGCAAGCGGCCCGGCATGTACATCGGCGGCACCGACGAACGGGCCCTGCACCACCTGTTCGCCGAGGTGCTGGACAACGCCATGGACGAGGCCGTGGCCCGCCACGCCAAACTGATCACCGTCGATCTGGACGCCGAGGGCTTCCTGTCCGTGCGCGACGACGGCCGGGGCATCCCGGTGGATCCGCACCCCAAGCACCCGGGCAAGTCGGCGCTCGAGGTCGTCATGACGGTGCTGCACTCGGGCGGCAAATTCTCGGGCAAGGCCTATGAGACCTCCGGCGGCCTGCACGGCGTGGGCGTGTCCGTGGTCAACGCCCTGTCGGAACGGCTGGACGTCACCGTCTGGCGCGACGGGCATGAATGGCGGCAGTCGTTCAGCCGGGGGCACCCGCTGGGCCCCATCGAACAGGTCGGGACCAGCCGCAAGAAGGGCACCCTGATCCGCTTCCGCCCGGATGAGGAGATCTTCGGCCACGGCGCGGCCTTCAAGCCCGCGCGGCTGTACCGCATGACGCGGTCCAAGGCCTATCTGTTCCGGGGCGTCGAGATCAGATGGACCTGCGCGCCGGAGCGGATCACCGACGCCACCCCCGCCGAGGCGACCCTGCATTTCCCCGGCGGTCTGGCCGACGCCCTGGCCGAGCGCATCGGCGAGATCGACACCGTGACCCCCGCCTTCGCGGGCCGGGTCGAGAAGAAGGGCGAGGCCGGGGCTGTGGAATGGGCCGTGACCTGGTCGCCCATCGGTTTCGGCGACGCCGACAGCTTCGTCTCGTCCTACTGCAACACCGTGCCGACGCCCGACGGCGGGACGCACGAGGCCGGCTTCCGCTCGGCCCTGGTCAAGGGCCTGAAGGCCTATGGCGAGATGTCGGGCGAAAAGCGCGCGGGCCTGATCACCGCCGAGGACGTGATCGCCAACGCCGGGGCCATGGTGTCGGTGTTCATCCGCAATCCCGAGTTTCAGGGCCAGACCAAGGACCGCCTGTCCTCGCCCGAGGGGCAGCGCCTAACCGAACAGTTGGTGCGCGACCCGTTCGACCACTGGCTGACCGAAAGTCCCAAACAGGCCTCGACCCTGCTGGGCTTTGTCATCGACCGGGCCGAGGACCGTCTGCGTCGCCGCAAGGACAAGGAAGTCCAGCGCGCCGCCGCCACCCGCAAGCTGCGCCTGCCCGGCAAGCTGTCGGACTGCTCGCGCCAGGCGGCACAGGGCACAGAGCTGTTCATCGTCGAGGGCGACTCGGCCGGCGGCTCGGCCAAACAGGCGCGGGACCGCACCACCCAGGCCATCCTGCCCCTGCGCGGCAAGATCCTGAACGTGGCGTCGGCCACCGCCGACAAGCTGCGCCAGAACGTGGAGCTGACCGACCTGATGCTGGCGCTGGGCGTGCAGGCGGGCAGTCGGTTCAGCGTCGATGACCTGCGCTATGAGCGCATCGTCATCATGACCGACGCGACGTGGACGGGGCGCACATCGCCGCCCTGCTGATCACCTTCTTCTACCGTGCCATGCCGGACCTGATCCGTCAGGGCCGGCTGTTCATGGCCCTGCCCCCGCTCTACCGCATCAGCGCCGGACCGCTCAGCGACTACGCCCGCGACGACGCGCACAGGGACGAACTGCTGGCCACCACCTTCAAGGGCAAGAAGGTCGAGATCGGCCGCTTCAAGGGCCTGGGCGAGATGATGGCGGCCCAGCTCAAGGAGACCACCATGGATCCGAAGAAGCGCACCCTGGCCCGCGTCACCCTGCCTGAGAGCGAGGACGAGATCATGGATCTGGTCGAGCGTCTGATGGGCCGCAAGGCCGAGGCCCGTTTCGACTTCATCCAGCAGAACGCGCGGTTCGCGGTGGCGGAGCTTGACGTGTAGCAGGTAAGGATTATCCTTACGTCATGATCACCAGCCGTCTTACCAGCAAGGCCCAGACGACCATTCCTCAGGCCGTCCGCAACGCGCTTGGTCTGAAGGAAGGCGATGAACTGGCCTATGAGATCAAGGATGGCCGGGTCACGCTGATCAAGGCCAGAGCGCCCGTTCAGGACGACCCCTTCGCGACCTTTGACGAGTGGGACGGCGAAGCGGATCGTCGGGCCTATGCCGATCTTTGAGCCCGGCGATATCGTTCGGGCTCCCTTTCCCTACACGGATCGGAATACCGAGCAGCATCGACCCGCGCTGGTGGTTTCCAGCATGCCCTTGGGACCCGCGGGGCGTCTGGTCTGGATTCTCATGATCACAAGCGCCGAAAATCGACCATGGGACGGCGACGTGTCCTTTGGGGATGACTATGGCGAAGCCGGCTTGCCGGCGCCGTCGGTGATCAGGACGGCGAAAATCGCCACCGTCGAAACCGGACGTCTCTCGCCAATCGGCCGAGCCCCGCCCATCGTCTTGAGCGCAGTGCATCGACGCTTGGACGCCATACTGACCCTTCCTCCCGGAGATCAGCCATGAAGACCCTCGCCCGGCTCGCCCTGCCCACCGCCCTGGCCTTCGCCGCGCCGGCCGCCGCCCAGCAGGTGATCGCCGACGTAGGGTTCCAGAACTCCGAGGCGGTCCGCTACGACGCGGCGGAGGATCGCTACATCGTCGCCAACCTGGGGCCGCGCGGGCCCGGCAACGACGGCTTCGTCTCGCTGGTGTCGCCCGAGGGCGCGGTGCTGGAGCTGAAGTGGATCGAGGGCGGCGTCGACGGCCTTAGCCTCCATGAGCCTTTGGGCCTGTTCATCCGGGGCGACGAGATCCATGTGGCGGACCAGAGAGCCATCCGGATTTTCGACCGGCGCACCGGCGCGCCGCTGCGCTCCATCGACGTGCCGGACGCGGTGCGCCTGAACGACCTGTACGTCACCGAGGCGGGCGTCGCCTATGTCACCGATTCCGGCACCGACACCGACCCCGGCGCCCTGTACCGCATCCAGCCGGACGGGACGGTGGAGGCGTTCGTCGCGCGATCGGCCGACCTGCACCGGGTCAACGGCGTCGCGGTGACGGCGGAGGGCCTGGTGGTGCACGGGGGCCTGCTGTCGGACGTGCTGACCTTCCGCGATGCGCAGACCGGCGCGGTGGTGCGGGAACTGACCCTGCCCACCGGCCGCATCGACGGCATTGTTCCCCTCGCCGACGGCGGCCTGCTGGTGGCCAGCCAGAACGGTCACAACGTCTATCACGTCAGCGCCGGGGGCGAGGCCCGCGCGGTGGCGGCCGACATCCCCGTGCCCGCCGCCATCGGTTACGACACCCGCCGCGGCCGCCTTCTGGTCCCCCAGATTGTCGCCTCGTCCGTGACGATCTTCGAGATCGAGGTGGACTAGCCCTGGTCCTCCAGCGGCTCGGTCAGGTCGAAGGCGACGCGCAGCAGGCGGTTCTCGCGGGCCAGTTCATAGACATAGGTGTCGCCGGGGTTCACCTCGACCGCCCAGACATTGGTGGTCGAAACCTGGGCGTCGGTGCGGTTGAACAGGTCGATGGAGAACTGATCCACCGGGAACTCCTGACGCGTGGCGGTGCCCTCGGTCTCGGTGTCGCCGCCGTACCAGTGCAGGGTGTGCTCCGTGCCGTCCGGGTCGCGGTGGTCGTGCTTCAGGGTCAGGCCGCCGTCGTCGTTGCGGGTGATGACCCAGGTGCGGCTGTGGTCCTCGCCGACCCAGAACGGGATGCGGATCTCGGTGTCGGAACAGTCGCGCACGTGCATCAGCAGGCGCTGGGCGCGGAAATCGTCGTCCACGGGGTCGTCGGTGACCACCTCGCCCTCGAACCGCTGGCCGCACAGCTCGGTCAGATTGGCGAAGAAGGCGTCCTGGGCGTCGGCGGTCCCGGTTTCCGCCGCCGGAGCCTCGTCATTGGCGGGCTGGGAGCAGGCGGCGATGGCCAGGGCGGACAGGATGACGACGGGGGCGCTGAAGGCCTTCAGGGTGCTTTTCATGGCCGTCAGCCTAACGGCCAGGCCGCCCCGCACAAGGAAAACCGGCGCACACGCGCACAAGGTCCGCCCCGCCGTTGACTTTGGCGCGGGCCTGAGTATGTTCCGCCGCTCCGATTTTCGCGGCCGAGACTCACGTTTCGACGCTTGCTCCAAGGTAGTCCCGATGGCCAAACCGGCTTCCATCAAGATCCGCCTGAACTCCACGGCGGACACCGGCTTCTTCTACGTCACCAAGAAGAACGCCCGCACCATGACCGAGAAGATGGTCGTCCGTAAGTACGACCCGGTCGCGAAGAAGCACGTCGAATTCAAGGAAGGCAAGATCAAGTAATCCTTGATCTGCTGACTGAATTGAAAGCGCCCGGTCGCCCGACCGGGCGTTTTGCTTTGCCTGACCCCCGGCTCAGGCGGGCTCGTTCGCCTTGAACGGCGCCATCTGTTCGGCTAGGGCCCGCCTGAATGCCGGCCGCGCCGTGCACCGCTCCAGATAGGCCGACAGCGCCGGATAGTCCGTCAGGATGTCCAGGTGCCGCAGGTTCCTCAGCACCGTGGCCATCAGGATGTCGGCGGCGCTGAACTGGCCGCCCACGAACCACGGACGCTCGCCCAGCGCCGTCTGAAGATCATCCAGGCGGCGGCGCAGGGCGGCCTCGACCTGCGGACGGCGCTCCACCGTCCAGCTCTCGCCTTCATAGAACAGGTCGATCAGCACCAGATTGGTGACGAAGGGCTCCACGCTGTTCAGGGCCGCGAACATCCAGGTCATGACCATGGCCCGCCCGGCTTCATCCCGAGGCATCAACTGATCAGACTTCTGGGCCAGATAGAGGACGATGGCGCCGGACTCGAACATCTCCACCCGGTCGTCGCGAAAGGCCGGCACCTGACCGAACGGCTGCCAGGCCCGGTACGTAGGCGACGCCTGATCCTCGGGGCCCAGAAGGTGGTCGTCATAGCCGAACCCCGCCTCCTCCAGAGCCCACCGGACCCTGAGGTCACGCACCAGCCTTGGGCGAAAGGCGGGACCCACTTAAACGCGGACACCTGCATCATGACGCACTCCTCTCCGTTTCACTGCTTGCGTTTTACGTTGATATCAACATAATTACAGCTATGTCAAAGACGATCCCCGCCGCCTTCCAGGCCACCCTGCACATCCGCGACCATTGCCTGTGCCTGCACGCCCAGCGGGCGGCGCGACGGCTGGCGCGGCGATTCGACGAGGCGTTCCGCCCTCTCGGCATCACCAGCGGACAGTTCTCGCTGATGAACGGCCTGAACCGCCCCACGCCGCCGCCCATCAGCGCGCTGGCGACCCTGCTGGCCATGGACCGGTCCACCGTGACTGCCAACCTCAAGCCGCTGGAGCGTCAGGGGCTGGCGACCGTTTCAATCGATCCCGAGGACCGGCGCAGCGCCGCGCGACCCTGACCGACGAGGGCCGCGCCCTGCTGGCCCGCGCCACCCCCATCTGGATCGCCGTGCACGGCGCGCTCGAGGTCGAACTGGACGGCGGTGGGGACGCGTTGCGAGCCGGCCTGAACGCGGTAGGGTGCCCCTGATCCGCGGTGCTCTTACCCCAGCACCAGCGACACGATCAGGGCGATCAGCAACACCAGGCTGACTCCCTTCCAGAACCGCACCGGGTCGCGCTCCAGCAGCGACATCTCGCGCGCCGGCTCCACCGCCAGCGCCCCGCCGCTCTCCAGCGCCTGCACCAGATCCTGCACGTCGGCCCAGCGGTGGGCCGGGTCCGGCGCGATGGCCCGCATGATCGCCGCCTCCAGCCAGGCGGGCGCGTCCGGCCGCCGCCGCGTCAGGGGCGTGGGCCGCTCGTACGGCAGGCGGCTGTCCGGATCGATCTCGCCCCACGGCGCCTCGCCCGCGAACAGCCGGTACAGCGTCACGCCCAGGGCGAACTGGTCGGTCTTCTCGTCCCCGTCGCTGTCGCCCGCGAACATCTCCGGGGCCACGAAGCCGGGGGTGCCCGGGGCCCGCGCGCCGGTCTCCTCCACCCGCTCCACCCTGGCCACGCCCAGGTCGATCAGCTTGACCCCGCCGTCCGGGCCCAGGATCACATTGTCCGGCTTGATGTCCCGGTGCACGACCCCCTGCCGGTGCAGGGCCATGACCGCCCGCGCGATGCAGGCCGCGATGGCCACCCCCTCGGCCATGGGGATGGGCTCGCCCCGCGACAGCCGCCCGTGCAGGGTGCCGCCCTCATAGAAGGGCTGGACGTTGTACAGCCGGCTCTGACGCGCCGGGTCGACCGGCAGGGTCCGGCCCAGATGGGGGCTGTCCACATGCTGGCCGATGAAGGCCTCGCGCAGCAGGATGGCGCGCAGGTCCGCCTCGGGCAGCTTTCCGGGCTTGGGAAATTTCAGCACCACGGGGTCGCCCCCCTGCCGATCCCGCGCCAGAAACAGCCGCGTGTGCCGCCCGTCGGCCAGTTGCCGCTCCAGCCGCCAGTCGTCCACGATCTCGCCGGCCTTCGGCGGCGGCGGCATGGGCAGGGCCTCGCTGCGGGCCCCAGCGACGCCCAGTCCAGCGCCCCGGTGCGGATCACGTCGATGACGATGGCGGTGGCGTTGTCCTGCCCGTCCGCCGCCAGCGCCGCCTGGACGACGGCCTGGGCGTCGGCGTCCGGCGAGGCGCGGCGGCCCAGAATGCGGCCGATCTCGGCCTCGTTCAGCGCCCGGTGCGCCCCGTCGGTGGTCAGCAGCAACCGGTCGTGCGGCTCCAGCGCCTGCACCCGCACGTCCAGCTTCACGTCGGACTCGATGCCCACGGCGCGGAACAGCATGTGGTCCTGCCCCGGCCGGTTCAGCACATGGTCGTCGGTCAGACGGGTCAGCACCCCGTCGCGCCAGTGCCACGCCCGGCTGTCGCCCACATGGACCACCGTCGCTTCGCGCCCGCGCAGGATCATGGCCGTGAACGTGGCCGCCGCGCCCTCCATCTTGGGGTCGCTGCGCCCGGTCGCATGGAGCCAGCGGTTGAACCCGCGCAAGGCCGCCGTCGCCGACGCCGCCACCCCCGACAGGGGCTTCTGGTCCAGATAGCCGTCGATGAAGCTGCGCACCGCCAGCTCGGCCGCCACGCGCCCGCCCCGGGCCCCGCCGACGCCATCCGCAATGGCCGCGATCACCCCATGCAGGCGCTGCTCCTCGGGCGAGCCAGGTGCACCCCGCCAAAGTCCTGATTATCCGCCCGCGGCCCCCGCTCCGTAGCGAACCCCGCCGCGACCTCCAGCCTGTCGTCCGGCATATCCCCTCGCTGGCGACGTCAGGGGAGCGAGCATGGATTGTGCAGTGCGAAAGGGCAATGGGGCGCATCCCGACAGCCCCGACGGAGCCAAGCCTAGCCCCTTGTCATCCCGGAAGCCGCGCCAGCGGCTATCCGGGACGGGACGGCAGCGCCCCACCACTCACCAGTGCAGGGTAAAGGTCCCCCCACTGAGGGTTCCCC